>NZ_JBGCUM010000012.1:0-138150 GCF_054177665.1 Roseateles sp. P5_E8
GCCTGGACCCGTTCGGCGGCGCCACCTTCGAGCGCCCCTGGTTCCAGGGCGGCTCGCCGATGGAACTCGCCAAGCTGAAGGCCGATGCCGCCTTCGAGTTCTTCGCCAAGCTGGGCGCGCCCTACTACTGCTTCCATGACCGCGACGTCGCCCCCGAAGGCGCCACGCCGCGCGAGAGCCAGGAGAACTTCAAGCGCATCGTCGACCTGCTGGGCGAGAAGCAGCAGGCCACCGGCCTGAAGCTGCTGTGGGGCACGGCCAACCTGTTCAGCCATCGCCGCTTCATGTCGGGTGCGGCCAGCAACCCCGACCCCGAGATCTTCAAGGTCGCCGCGCTGCAAGTGCGCGACGCGATGGACGCCACGCTGGAACTCGGCGGTGAGAACTACGTGCTCTGGGGCGGCCGCGAAGGCTATGAGACGCTGCTGAACACGCGTCTGGGCCAGGAGATGGACCAGCTCGGCCGCTTCCTGAACATGGTGGTCGAGTACAAGCACAAGATCGGCTTCAAGGGCGCCATCCTCATCGAGCCCAAGCCGCGCGAGCCGTCCAAGCACCAGTACGACTTCGACACCGCCACCGTCTACGGCTTCCTCGTGCGCTACGGCCTGGAGAAAGAGGTCAAGGTCAACATCGAGGCCAACCACGCCACGCTGTCGGGCCACAGCTTCGAGCACGAGATCGCCACCGCCGGTGCGCTCGGCATCCTCGGCAGCCTGGACATGAACCGCGGCGACCCGCAACTGGGCTGGGACACCGACCAGTTCCCCAACAACGTGCCCGAGACGGCGCTGGCGCTGTATCACGTGCTGCAAGCCGGCGGCCTCGGTTCGGGCGGCTTGAACTTCGACGCCAAGGTGCGCCGCCAGTCCATCGACGCGGCGGACCTCTTCCACGGCCACATCGGCGGCATGGACGTCTGCGCGCAGGCGCTGCTGATCGCCGAAAAGATGGTCAACGACGGCCGCCTCAAGGCCGCCGTCGACAGCCGCTACGCCGGTTGGGACGCTGCGCAAGGCCAGGACATCCTCAACGGTCGCCGCACGCTTGATCAACTGGCCGACGAGGTGCTGGCAAGGAACACCGACGTCGTACCGGTCTCCGGTCGACAGGAAGTCCTGGAGAACCTTGTCAACCGCTTCTGCGGTTGAACTCACCTCCCTTGGTCCGCGCACTGACGGCGCCGGCCACGAACACAGGACTGCTATGACTGACTCGAGCACTTGCCTGGCTGACTTCATCAGAGGTGTCGCCGCCACCAGCCAACACGGCAGTGACGACCCATTCATGGAAATCGACAACTTGACCTACTCCAGCCCCTTCCCCGCCGACTTCATCTTCGGCGTTGCCGCCGCTGCCCCGCAGATCGAGGGCGCCGCCTTCACCGACGGCAAAGGCGAGTCCATCTGGGACCGCTTCTGCCGCACGCCCGGCAAGGTGCACGACGACGACACGCTCGATGTCGCCTGCGACCACTACAACCGCTTCGACGACGACTTCGCGCTGATGGCCTCGCTGGGCCTGAAGTACTACCGCCTGTCCCTCGCCTGGCCGCGCATCTACCCCAAGGGCGACGGCGAGCTGAACCAGGCCGGGCTGGACTTCTATCACCGCCTCTTTGCCAGCATGAAGAAGCACGGCATCGAGCCGTGGGTGACGATGTTCCATTGGGACCTGCCGCAATCGCTGGAAGACCGCGGCGGCTGGACCTCGCGTGTCACCGTCGACGCCTTCGCGACCTACGCCGACACCATCGTCAAGGCCTTCGCCGGCGAGGTGAAGCACTGGATCACGATGAACGAGATCCGCTGCTTCACGGAGCTGGGCTACGGCTGGGGCACCAAGGCGCCGGGCCGCAAGGAGAGCGCCGCGGTCGTCAACCAGACCTTCCACCACGCGCTGCTCTGCCACGGTCATGGTGTGAGGGCCGTGCGCGAGTTTGGCGGCGCGGGCGCGGTCGTCGGCCTGACCGACAACCTCGATGTCTGCATCCCCGTCACCGAGATGCCGGCCGAAATCGCGGCTGCCAAGGCCTGGTTCCTGGAGAAGAATGCCCATGTGCTGGGCGCCATGCACGCCGGCCGCTATCCGGCCGATTACCTCGAACGCGTCGGCCCGGATGCGCCCGACGTGCGGCCGGGCGATTTCGACCTCATCAGCCTACCCACGGACCACCTGGGCCTGAACATCTACACCGGCACCTTTGTGCGCGCCGGCAGGAACGGCGCTGCATTCGAGGCCCTGGCCCATCCCGTGAACTATCCGCGCGCCGACAGCCCGTGGCTGCGCCTTGTGCCCCAATCCATCTACTGGGCCACGCGCTTTGCCGCCGAGTGCTACGGCCACCAGGCCCTCTACATCACGGAGAACGGCTGCGGCTACAACGACGAGCCCGTGGTGAACGGCGAGGTGCTGGACCTGCACCGCCGCGACTTCCTGCGCAACCACCTGCGAGAGGCCCATCGCGCCATCGGCGATGGCGTGCCGCTGAAGGGCTATTTCCTGTGGTCGTTCATCGACAACTACGAATGGGAAGACGGCTACCAGCGCCGCTTCGGCATCGTGCATTGCGATTTCGAGACGCAAGTCCGCACGCCCAAGCTGTCGGCCCGCTACTACTCGGACGTGATCACGACACGCAAGATCCTGTGAACGCAAGCACCCTCCACCTGACACAGGTCGTACCGCCCGCGGCCGACCGCCTGCCGATGCGCCAGAAGGTCGGCTTCGGCCTGGGCGCCTTCCTCGACATGTGGGGCCACTGGCTCTACCCATCCCTGGCCTTCCAGGTTTTCAACATTTTTCTGGGCGTCGCACCCGGCCTGATCTCCACGGTGCAGATGGTCAAGATCTTCATCGACGCGGGGTCGGATGCGGTCTTTGGATGGATCTCGGACAACACGCGCACGCGTTACGGCCGGCGCCGACCGTTCATCCTGGTCGGCGGCGTGCTCGCCGGCATCGGCCTGCCGCTGATGTTCGCCGTCGGCAAGGACTGGACGCAGACGCAGTACTTCATCTTCATGCTGGTCAGCATGGTGATCTACGTGCCCATCATGAGCTGCTTCAACATGCCCTGGGTCAGCCTGGGTTCGGAGATGACGCCGGACTATCACGAGCGCACCACCGTGATGGCCATCCGCAACGCCATCCAGAAGCTGCCTGAGCTGTCGATGTTCTTCGCGGCGCAGTTCACGACGCTGTCGATCTTCAACGATGCGAGCGGCAAGCCCGACATCCTGCGCGGCGCGCAGACCTACTGCGGCATCCTGGGCGCCATCATGGTGGCGGTGTCCATCGCCATCTTCCTGCTGGTGCGCGAGCGCTACTACGAGAAGCTGGTGTCGCGCACGCAGACACACATCCCCTTCTCCGATACGTTGTGGCGCACGCTGCGCTGCAAGCCGTTCCGGCATGTGCTGCTGATGGCCCTGGCCTACGGCATCGGCACGGCGATGGTGGGCGCGCTGGGCTACTACGCGACCATCTACTACGTCTGCCAGGGCGATGTCGTGCAGGGGGCGAAGTGGAACACCGCCATGGGCCTGGCCGGCATGGCCTTCGGCTTCGCGGGCATCCCCTTCTTTACCTGGATCGCGCGCAAGCATGGCAAGCGTGCCGGCCTGGCTGCGGTGCTGGCGCTGGCCATCTGCGCCTTCATCGGCGACTGGTGGCTGTATGACCCGGCGCGGCCTTATCTGCAACTGTTCGCCTGCGGCTTCGTCGCCTTCACCGGCGCGGGCTTCTGGACGCTGTACGGCGCCACCATCGGCGACGTGGTGGACTACGACGAGTCCCTGACCGGCCAGCGCCGCGAGGGCTCGTTCTCGGCCTGCCAGTCCTGGATCACCAAGGTCGGCATCGCGCTGGGTGTGGGCGCGTCGGGCTGGATCCTGCAGTTCACCGGCTTCGACGCCAAGCAGGCAATCCAGACGCCCGAAGCCATCTTCTGGATCCGCATCCTGCTGTCGGGCATCCCGGTCATCGGCCTGGTGCTGGCACTGATCGCTATCCTCCGCTTCCCGCTGACAGAAGCGCGCATGCTGGCGATACGCGGGCAGCTCGAATCAACGCGGGGGACGGTATGACGATGGCACGCGCGATTCCCGCACACATGCAGACTGAAGTTATGCACAACCACAAGTCATCCTTGAATGGCTTCAAGGCACTCTGGTTTGCGTGCTGCCTGGCGTTGAGCACCCTCTCTCACGCTGCGGGACCCGCGAAACAGGCTCAGCCTTTTGAATGGAAATCCAGCGAGCCGCTGATCAGGCCGCCCGCGGATGCGAAGAACATCTTTGGCGTCAAGGACCCGACCATCGTCTATCACGACGGCCGCTATCACGTCTTCATGACGACGGCGGGGACGGCGGGCTGGGGCATGGCCTATACGAGCTTTGCGAATTGGGACGAAGCGCCGAATGCGCCCAAATTCATGCTCGAAAAGTCCCCCATCGGGCCGGGCTACCGCGCGGCGCCGCAGGTCTACTACTTCGCGCCGCAAAAGCTCTGGTATCTCATCTTCCAAGGCGGCGACCCGCTGTACTCCACCACCAAGAACCTGGCTGACCCCCAATCATGGACGGCTCCAAAGCCCTTCTACGCGGCGATCCCGCAAAGCGTTAAAGACGCCAAGGGCCAGGCGCACTGGCTGGACTTCTGGAATATCTGCGACGACAAGAAGTGCTATCTCTTCTTCACTGACGATCACGGCAGCTTCTACCGCGCTGAAACCACGTTGGAGCGTTTCCCCCAGGGTTTCTCCGAGCCCGTCGTCGTCATGAAGGAAAAGCTCGAGGACATGTTCGAGGCGAGCAACACCTACAAGATCACGGGCACCAACCAGTATTTGACGCTGATCGAGGCGATGGGGCCCAGCGGCAGGTATTTCCGGGCCTGGACAGCCGATCGCCTGGACGGGGAGTGGCAACCCATTCCCGGCGCAAGGATGAACATGTTTGCTGGCGCAGACAACGTCAAGTTCAGCGGCCGGATCTGGTCCGAAGGCATTTCCCACGGCGAAATGATCCGCGACGGCGTCGATCAGACGCTGAGCATCGACCCCTGCCAGCCGCTGAAGTTTCTCTATCAGGGCCTGGACATGGAAAAGAACAAGAAATACGACTACATCGAGCTGCCTTATCGTCTGGGCTTGATCACCGCCACAACGCCCAACGCCATCAGCGACTTGTGCAAGAAATGAACGACGGCACCGCTGCCCTTGCGCACGACCGCGAGAGCTGGGCGGAAAACTTCCATCACTTCGCCCAGCAAGCCTTTCGCTGAGCGGTCCGCCACACCCCAACACAACACGGAGACATCATGCGCCGCATCACCTTTCTCGGACTGGGCCTCATGCTGACGCTCGCGCCCTGTGCAGCAGCGCTGGCGCAGGGCAAGGGCACCATCGGCATTGCGATGCCGACCAAGAGCTCCCAGCGCTGGATCGCCGACGGCGACAACATGGTCAAGAGCCTCAAGGCCCTGGGCTACCAGGTCGACCTGCAGTACGCCGATGACGAGATCCCGAATCAACTCGCACAGCTCGAGAACATGGTCACCAAGGGCGTCAAGGCCCTCGTGATCGCGTCCATCGACGGCACCACGCTGTCAGGCGTCTTGCAGAAGGCCGCCGAGAAGGGGGTCAAGGTTGTCGCCTACGACCGGCTGATCCGCGGCTCGAAGAACGTCGACTACTACGCCACCTTCGACAACTTCCAGGTCGGTGTGTTGCAGGCCGAGTCCATCGTCAACCGGCTCGGCCTGAAGCAGGGCAAGGGGCCCTTCAACCTGGAGGTGTTCGCGGGCTCACCCGATGACAACAATTCGGGCTTCTTCTACGACGGCGCCATGAGCGTGCTGAAGCCCTACCTGGACAGCGGCAAGCTCGTCGTCCGCAGCAAGCAGCTGGGTGCGATGAAGGTCGGCATCCTGCGCTGGGACACCGCCACCGCTCAGGCGCGCATGGACAACCTGATGTCGGCCTTCTACGGCAAGGAGAAGCTGCATGCCGTCCTGTCCCCCGCGGACATCCTGTCGATCGGCATCATTTCTTCCTTGAAGGGCGTCGGCTACGGCAGCGCGAGCCAGCCGATGCCGGTCATCACCGGGCAGGACGCCGACCTGCCGTCGGTCAAGGCCATCCTGAGGGGCGACCAGGCCTCCACCGTCTTCAAGGACACCCGCCAGTTGGCCAAGGTCACGGCCGACCTCGTCGACGCGGTGCTCAGCGGCCGCACACCGCAGGTGAACGACACCAAGACCTACAACAACGGCGTCAAGGTGGTGCCGTCCTATCTGCTCAAGCCCGTTGCGGTCGACACGACGAACTGGAAGCCGGTGCTCGTGGACAGCGGCTACTACAAGGAAGGGCAGCTCAAGTGAAAGTGAGCCCCTCGCCCGCTCCTGCACCGCTGAACGCGGGCAGGCCCGGCCGGCCCCCCGAGGGGGCGGCGATGCTTGCCGGTGCGACCGGCAAGCACATCGCCAAGTGGGCCGGCTTGGGAGCGGCCCGGCGCTCGGCCCTCAACACATCAGTGGAATGACAACCTCAGGCAATCAGCCTGCCGCGCTGCTGGAGATGCGCGGCATCGGCAAGAAGTTCCATGGCGTGGTCGCCCTCCGGCACGTCGACCTCGTCGTCCAGCAAGCTCAGATCCACGCGGTGGTCGGCGAGAACGGCGCTGGCAAGTCCACGTTGATGAAGATTCTCTCGGGGGTCTATCCGCACCCGGACTACGAAGGAGAGATCCGGTTCGCCGGGGAACCGCAGCGCTTCGCCGGCATTCGGCAGAGCGAGGCGCTCGGCATCGTCATCATCCATCAGGAGCTGGCGCTGATTCCGCAACTCTCCATCGCCGAGAACCTCTTCCTCGGGCACGAGCGTGCCCGGCGCGGCGTGATCGACAGGGCGCGCACCCACGAGCAGGCCGTCGAGCTGCTGCGCCAGGTCGGGCTTCAGGAATCCCCGAACACGCTGGTGAAGGACATCGGCGTCGGCAAGCAGCAGCTCGTGGAGATTGCCAAGGCACTCGCGAAGGACGTCAAGCTGCTGATCCTCGATGAGCCCACGGCCAGCCTCAACGAGGACGACAGCGCCGCCCTGCTCGAGCTGCTGAAACGGCTGCGTGGCCGCGGTGTCAGTTGTGTGCTGATCTCCCACAAGCTCAACGAGATCGCCGAAGTGGCCGACGCCGTCACGGTGCTTCGCGATGGCTCGACCATCACCACCATGGACTGCCGGGACGCACCGCCGGCGGAGGCGGCCATCGTCCGCGCCATGGTCGGGCGAGACATGCAGGATCGTTACCCCAAGCGGCAGCCCAATCCTGGCGACGTCCTGTTCGAGTTGCGCGACTGGTGGGTCGAGCACCCGCTTCACGTGGGCCGCGAAGCCATCAAGGGCGTCAACCTGAATGTGCGCCGCGGCGAGATCGTCGGCATTGCCGGGCTCATGGGCGCCGGGCGAACCGAGCTGGCCATGAGCGTGTTCGGCCGTTCCTGGGGGCGGCGCATCCGCGGCTCCGCCTGGATGGGCGGTCAGCAGGTCGACGTTTCCACGGTCAGGCGGGCCATCAAGGCCGGCATGGCCTATGTCACCGAGGACCGCAAGTCCCTCGGCCTGGTGCTGCAGGAGAGCATCGCCCGCAACACCAGCCTGTGCCGCCTCGAGGGCGTCTCGCGCCTGGGCGTCATCGACGAAGCCAGGGAGGACGCCGTGGCGAATGACTTCCGGCAGCGCCTGGCCACCCGTTGCTCCGGCGTCCAGCAGCCGGTCGGCGACCTGTCAGGCGGCAACCAGCAGAAGGTCGTGCTGGCCAAGTGGCTGTTCACCGACCCCCAGTTGCTGATCCTGGACGAGCCGACCCGAGGCATCGACGTCGGCGCCAAGTTCGAGATCTACAGCCTGATCGCCAGCCTGGCTGCCCAGGGCCGCGCGATCCTGATGATTTCGTCCGAGCTGCCCGAGCTGCTGGGCCTGTGCGACCGCCTGTACATGATGAACGAGGGTGCACTGGTGGCCGAGATGCCGGCCGCCGGCGCCACCCAGGAAACCGTCATGCACGCCCTGCTGGGCACCCATTGAAACCTATCGCCATGTCTTCCTCTTCCCTGCGCAATTTCCTTGCATCGCATCTGCGCGACTACGGCATGCTGCTGTCGCTGGTCTGCATCATGGGGTTCTTTCAGGTGCTCACCGACGGCACCCTGCTCCAGCCGCTGAACCTGACCAACCTGTTCCTCCAGAACAGCTACATCGTGGTCATGGCCCTCGGCATGTTGCTCGTCATCGTCGCGGGCCACATCGACCTGTCGGTCGGTTCCATCTGCGGCTTCGTCGGTGCCCTGGCGGCCATCCTGATGGTCGAGTGGGGCTGGCCTGTGCTGCCATCCGTCGCCGTTTGCCTGGTCGCGGGCGCTCTCATTGGCGGCCTGCAGGGCTGGTTCGTCGCCTATTTGAAGATCCCCTCGTTCATCGTCACCCTCGCCGGCATGCTGGTGTTCAAGGGCCTGGCGCTGGCGCTGCTGGGCGGCCAGTCCGTAGGCCCCTTCCCGGACAGCTTCCAGCTCCTCAGCAGCGGCTTCTTGCCCGACTGGCCCGCCGGCGCGGAGCACCACCTCAGCACGCTTGTCATCGGGTTCGGTCTGGTGGCCTGGCTGGGCTGGCGGGAGCTAGCCGCGCGCGGCAAGTCCGCAGCGCTGGGTTTGACGGTGGAGCCGGCTGCGCTCTTCGGCCTGCGGCTGCTAGCCCAGTCCGGCGCCCTGGCGGCGCTGGTGTGGCTGCTGGCCTCATACAAGGGCCTGCCCAATGTGCTGCTGCTGATGGGCGTGCTGATTGGTGCCTATGTCTTCCTGACCCAGCGCACGACGCTCGGCCGGCGTGTCTACGCCCTTGGCGGCAACGAACGCGCCGCGCGCCTGTCCGGCGTGCCGACGGAGAAGCTGACGCTGCTGTGCTTTGCCAACATGGGCGTCATGGCGGCGCTCGCCGGCCTGGTCTTCGCGGCGCGCCTCAATACGGCCACGCCCAAGGCCGGCCTGGGCTTCGAGCTCGACGTGATTGCCGCCTGCTTCATCGGCGGCGCCTCAGCATCGGGCGGCGTCGGCAAGGTGATCGGCGCGGTGATTGGCGCCTTCATCATGGGCGTGATGAACAACGGCATGTCCATCCTCGGCGTGGGCATCGAATGGCAGCAGGTCATCAAGGGTGTGGTGCTGCTGGCCGCCGTGGTTTTCGACGTCTACAACCGCCGCAAGGGCGGGTGACGCCTGGCCGGTCCGGTGATGCCATGAAGCAGCAAGCCGCCGTCGCCGTGAAACGGCCGAAGTGGCGTTGGCCACAGTGGATGCCGATCCTGGCATCGCTGGCCGGCCAACAGGCCGTGCATGCCGCCGAGCCAAGCCCGCTGTTGATCGTGGCACCGACCAGCCAATCCATGCCCATGCTCAGGATGGCGAAGGACAGGCCCGTCGACGGTGTGCTCAAGGAACTTGGCGAGCTGCTGGCCCGGCGCCTGGGCCTGAAGCCCGTGTTCGTGGCGCTGCCCAGCAAGCGCGCCGGCCCGGCCGTGGCGTCGGGAGCTGCAGACCTGCTGTGCTACGTCAAGCCCGCATGGCTCGAGGGCAAGGTGCTCTGGACGCGTCTTTTCCTGTCAGGCACGGGGGTCATCGCGGCGGGGTCGAGCGCCCCTGAAGTGGCTGAGCTTCAGGCCCTCGCCGACGAGCCGCTGGGCACGGTGCTGGGGTACTACTACCCCGCCCTCGAATCGGCTTTCAGGCAGCAGGTGCGGCGGGCAGACGTCCCCGATGCCGAGACCAATCTGCGCCGGCTGACCTACGGCCGTGTGCGTTACGCGGTCACCGACCGCGCCGCGCTGGCCTACTACCTCAGGGCCAACCCGGACGCCGGACTGCGCGAGATCCTGGAAGTCGAACACTACCAACTTGGCTGTGCGCTGACCCTCGCCAAGAAGGCGCTATTGCAGCCGCTGAACAAGGCCATCGACCGAATGGTGGCCGACGGATCGCTGGAAGCGCTGCTGAAGCGATACCGCTGAAACCGACGGCCGCTGCCCGGTGGCGGCGAGCGGCCGTGCCGGGTCGTCAACACATCACTTCACAAACCGCGCGGTGTAGCTTCGTCGTGGCCGCGCGACTGGCGGCCCGCGACGAGGTGCCTCTGACGTGGTCGCGCCGGGTTGGCAGGCAGGCCCTTTTTCGTGGGTCCATCTTTGTGTCCGTTTTGACATCTAATCCGAAACGGAATTTTGGTAAGACCAACTTCGCACAAAGGACAGATTCAGCACCATCCGCCRCAGCCCCGGGTAAGCACCGGTCTGACCAAAGCGCCAATGTGGCAAAGTGGCATGACCGAAAACTTGCCTGTTTTGAATCCGTTCGCCGAGATGTCTGAGTTCCCAGCCCCCCGATCGACCTTGTTGAGCATGCAGGGTGTCTGCAAGCGTTTCGACAACGTCACGGCGCTGGCGGGCGTTGCGCTGGACGTGCGCCGCGGTGAAGTCCATGCGATCTGCGGCGAGAACGGGGCCGGCAAGTCGACGCTGATGAAGATCCTCAGCGGCGTCTACACACCCGACGAAGGCGAGATCCGCATCGATGGCGAGCCCGTGCGCATCCAGGGCCTGCAACATGCACGGGCCCTGGGCATCGTCATGATTCATCAGGAGCTCAACCTGGTGCCGCATCTGACGGTGGCCGAGAACATCTGGCTCGGCCGCGAGCCACGCCGCGGCTGGTTCGTCGATCAGGCCAGGCAGCGCGAAGGCGCGCGCGCCTACCTGCAACGCCTGGGCGTGGATATCGATCCGGACGCCGAGGTATCGACGCTGTCCATCGCCCAGCAGCAGATGGTCGAGATCGCCAAGGCCTTGTCGATGCAGGCGCGGCTGCTCATCATGGACGAGCCCACCTCCTCCCTGGGCGAGGCCGACGCCGCGCGGCTGCTCAACGTCGTGAAGGACCTCAAGCGCGAAGGCGTGGGCATCGTCTACATCTCGCACCGGCTCGACGAGCTGGAGGCGATCGTCGACCGGGTCACCGTGCTGCGCGACGGCCACTACATCACGACCCGCCAATGGACGGAGACCTCCATCGACGAGATCGTCAGCCTGATGGTGGGTCGCGAGTTGAACCAGCAGTTCCCGCCTGCGACGCGGCAGCCCTCCTCCGACGTGCTGCTGCGCGTGCGCGGCCTGCGGCAGGACGGCGTGTTCGGGCCGCTGGACTTCRAGCTGCGGCGCGGCGAGATCCTCGGCTTCGCCGGCCTGGTCGGCGCCGGCCGCACCGAGGTCGCGCGGGCCATCTTCGGCGCCGATGCCGTCGATGGCGGCGAGGTTGAACTGGCCGGCGAGCGGCTGGACATCCGCTCGCCGCGCGACGCCATCGCCGCCGGCATCGCCTACGTCTCGGAAGACCGCAAGGCCCATGGGCTGGCGGTGAAGATGAGCGTGGCCCACAACATCACGCTGGCCAACCTGGGCGCGCTGGCCAGCGGCCTGGGCTTCATCGACGCGGCCGGCGAACGCAGCACCGCCGAACGCTTCATCGCCGAGCTGGGCATCCGCACGCCCTCGCCCGACCAGATCGCCCGGCTGCTGTCGGGCGGCAACCAGCAGAAGGTGGTCATTGCCAAATGGCTGTTCCGCCAGGCCCGCGTCATCCTCTTCGACGAACCGACGCGCGGCATCGACGTGGGCGCGAAGTACGCGATCTACGCACTGATGGACCAGCTCGCAGCCCAGGGCGTCGGCGTCGTGCTGATCAGCTCGGAGCTGCCCGAAGTCCTGGGCATGAGCGACCGCGTTGCCGTGTTCCGCCAGGGCCAACTGGCCGGCGTGCTGGAAACCCGCCACTGCAGCCAGCACGACGTCATTCACCTTGCCTCGGTCGGCTCATGCGACCCGGCCATGCACAGCGCGGCCTTCCTTGAACCCACGACATGAACGACCGCCAGAAAGACCTGATCCAGAAATTCGCCGCGCTGGCGGGCCTGCTCATCCTGTTGCTCGTCTTCTCGCTGACAAGCGCCGCCTTCTTCTCGGTCGGCAATGCGATGACGGTGTCGCTGCAGGTGACGACCATCGTCTACCTCGGCATCGGCGCGACGCTGGTCATCCTGACCGGCGGCATCGACCTGTCGGTGGGCTCGGTGCTGGCCCTGTCGGGCGTGGTGGCGGGCATGCTCGTCAAGAGCGGCATGCCGGTCGCGCCGGCCATGGTCATCGGCGTCGTCGTCGGCGCGCTGTGCGGTGCGATCAACGGCCTGTGCGTGACCAAGCTGCGGCTGCCACCATTCATCGCCACGCTGGGCATGATGCTGGTCGCACGCGGGGTCGCGCTGCAGCTCACCGACGCGCGCGCCATCTCCGGCCTGGGCGATGCCTTCGGTACCTTGGGCAACGGCGCGCTCTGGCGCATCGAGAAGATCGACGAGCAAGGCTTTCCTGACGTCGTGTTTCCCGGCATCCCCTACCCTGTGCTGCTGATGATCGTGATCGCGGTCGCCGCGGGCATCCTGCTGCGTCGCACGACGCTCGGCCGGCACCTGCACGCGGTCGGCTCCAACGGCGAGGCGGCGCGGCTGTCGGGCGTCAACGTGGGGCGCGTCACGATGTTTGCCTACGTCGCCTCGGGCGCGCTGGCCGGCCTGTGTGGCTGCGTGCTGATGTCGCGCCTGGTGACGGCACAGCCCAACGAGGGCGTCATGTACGAGCTCGACGCCATCGCGGCCGCCGTCATCGGCGGCACCTCGCTGCTGGGCGGCGTCGGCACCATCTCCGGCACGCTGATCGGCGCCTTCGTCATCGGCATCCTGCGCAACGGGTTGAACATGAACGGCGTCTCGTCCTTCACGCAGCAAATCATCATCGGCGTGGTCATCCTCGTCACCGTCTGGATCGATCAACTCCGCAACCGGCGCTGAAGACCGGCCTCACACATCAAGAGACATCCCACATGCCCAATTCTTTGATCCGCACGCTCCTGAGCGCCTGCCTGGCCGTGCTCGGTGGCACGGCCCATGCCGGCGAGATCGCCGTCATCGTCAAGACCACCAACTCGACCTACTGGCAGAACGTCAACAAGGGCGCCGAGGCTGCCATCAAGGAGGCCACCGGCCACACCTTGACCTTCTCCGGCCCGGCGAGCGAATCGGCCATCGCCGACCAGGTCAACCTGGTCGAGAACGCCATCAACCGGCGGGTCGCCGGCATCGTGCTGGCCCCGTCGGACCCGGACGCCCTCGTGCCGGCGATCAAGAAGGCATGGCAGGCGCGCATCCCCGTCGTGCTAATCGATTCGCACGTGTCCGAGGCCGGCAAGGCCTACTACCAGTCCTTCYTGACGACGGACAACCGCGCCGCCGGCGAGCTCTGCGCGAAGCAGCTGATCGACAAGATCGGCACCACCGGCAAGGTCGCCGTCATGTCCTTCGTGGCCGGGGCGGGCTCGGAGGTCGGCCGGGTCGGCGCGTTCACGAGCTACCTGAAGGCCCATTCCAAGCTCGAGATCGTCGGGCCGTTCTATTCGCAGTCGCAGATGGCCACCGCGATGAACCAGACCACCGACGTGCTGGCCGCTCATCGCGACCTCAAGGCCATCTTTGGCGCCAATGAGCCCACCGCCGTCGGCATGGGCCGCGCGTTGGTGCAGAGCGGCCGCGCGGGCCAGGTGGTCGCCATCGGCTTCGATGGCAACCAGGACCTGCAGAAGTTCGTCCAGGACGGCACGCTGGCTGGCATCGCGGTGCAAAGCTCGTTCCAGATGGGCCAACTCGGCGTCAAGACCGTCGTGGACGTGCTGCAGAAGAAGCCGGTGGCCAAGTTCCGCGACACCGGCGTCGTTTGGGTGACCAAGGCAAACCTGCAGTCGCCCGAGGCCAAGGCAGTCCTGTACTGAACCGCGCCTGCCAACTTCGATTGAGCGCATGCACGCCCTCCCCAGTCGCCCCCTCCCCGGTGCCGGGCTGCCGCTGACAACGCTGGGCCTGGGCGCTAGCGCGCTGGCGGGCCTCTACGAGGCCGTCAGCGATGCCGCGGCCACCGCCACGTTGCAGGCCGCCTGGCGCGCCGGCATCCGCTATTTCGACACGGCGCCCTTCTACGGCTACACGCGCAGCGAACGCCGGATCGGCGAGTTCCTGTCGCGCCAGCCGCGAGATAGCTTTCGACTCTCCACCAAGGTGGGGCGGCTCATGCGCGCCGATCTGACGGTGAAGGCCGGCAGTGACGGCTGGGCCGATCCCTTGCCCTACCGCCCCGTCTACGACTACAGCTACAGCGGCGTGCTGCGCTCCTTCGAGGACAGCCTGCAGCGCCTCGGACTGGCGCGCATCGACATGCTGCTGGTCCATGACATCGGCCGCCTGACGCATGGCGACCGTCACGCCGAGCATTGGCAGGCGTTGACCGCGGGCGGCGGCTTTCGTGCGCTGGAGGAACTGCGCGGCCAG
The DNA here is from genome assembly GCF_054177665.1 of Roseateles sp. P5_E8. Taxonomy (NCBI): domain Bacteria; kingdom Pseudomonadati; phylum Pseudomonadota; class Betaproteobacteria; order Burkholderiales; family Sphaerotilaceae; genus Roseateles; species Roseateles sp. P5_E8. The sequence continues at coordinate 14,471 of NZ_JBGCUM010000012.1, forward strand.
GGCGTCGTGGGGGCCATCGGCCTGGGCGTGAACGAATGGGAAGTGGCTCAGGATGCTGTCGCCGCCGCGCCACTGGACTGTGTGCTGCTGGCCGGCCGCTACACCTTGCTGGAGCAGGGCAGCCTGGGATTCCTGAATCAGTGTGCGGCGACCGGCGTTGGCGTCGTCATCGGCGGCCCGTTCAACTCGGGGCTGCTGGCCGGCCAGGCCAAGTACAACTACGGCAGCGTGCCACTGGCGGTGATGCGCCAGGCCAATGCCCTGGACGCCACCTGCGCCGAGTTCGGTGTGCCCTTGCAGGCGGCTGCCCTGCAGTTCCCGCTCGCGCACCCGGCTGTCACCAGCGTGCTCGCGGGCATGCGGTCGGCCGAGCAGGTCGCGGCCAACGCGGCCTGGCTCGAGTGCCCGATCCCGCGCGAACTCTGGCATCGCCTGCGCGGCCGCGGGCTTATCGCCGGCGACGCGCCGTTGCCGGACGACCAGGAGGACTGATGAGAGTCGACGCGCACCAGCACTTCTGGCGCTTGATGGACCGCGAGGGCCAGTGGCCGCCCGCGTCGCTGCAGGCCATCCACCGCGACTTCGGGCCCGATGACCTCGCACCCGACCTGCAGGCCGCCGGCATCGACGCCACCGTCCTCGTGCAATCGCTGCCCAGTGCGGCCGACACGCACTGGATGCTGGCGCTGGCCGAGCGCACGCCGTGGGTGCGGGGCGTGGTCGGCTGGGTCGACTTCAAGGCCGCCAACGCGGCCGAGCAGATCGACGCTCTGGCGCGCCACCCACTGCTCAAGGGCCTGCGACCCATGCTGCAGGACTTGGCCGAAGACGACTGGATAGACGACCCTGCCTGCGCCGCTGCCGCCGAGGCCATGCAGCGACATGGCCTGGTGTTCGACGCGCTGGTGCTGCCTCGCCATCTACCCGCTCTGGCCCGCTTCGCTGCACGCCACCCGGCCCTGCCTATCGTCATCGACCATGCCGCCAAGCCCCTCATCGCGCGCGGCGAGACGCAGCCGTGGCAAGACCACATGGCCCGGCTGGCTGCCCTGCCCCAGGTCCACTGCAAGCTGTCGGGCCTGCTGACGGAAGCCGGTGAGCGGCGCGACGCCGCAGCGCTGCATCCCTATACACAGGCCCTCTGGACGCTGTTCGGCCCGCGCCGCCTGCTCTGGGGCAGCGACTGGCCCGTGCTCCGCCTGGCCACCGACTACGCCGACTGGTGGCAACTCGCCCACCAGCTGGCCCACCAGTTCCAACCCATTCCCCAGCCTGACGACCTACGTGCGCTGTTCGGGGGTAATGCCAATCGCATCTACCGCCTTGCCTTGACTGACTAGCACCATGCTGACTGTTTCCTGCGAATCCCCTGGCATCCTCGTCGCCCACGACCGCCCGCGCCCGGAGCGCGGCCCCGGCGAAGTGCTGCTGCGCGTCAAGCGTGTCGGCGTGTGCGGCACCGACCTGCACATCTTCACCGGCCACCAGCCCTATCTCAACTACCCGCGCGTCATGGGGCATGAGCTTTCCGGCATCGTCGAAGAGGCGGATGCGGACAGCGGGCTGGCCGCCGGCGACCCGGTCTACGTCATGCCCTACCTGTCCTGCGGCCACTGCATCGCCTGCCGCCAGGGCAAGACCAACTGCTGCGTGCGCATCCAGGTGCTGGGCGTGCACCGTGACGGCGCCTTTGCCGAGTACGTCAGCGTGCCGCAACGCTTCGTCGGCAAGGCGGGCGACATCACGCTGGACCAAGCCGCGATGCTGGAATTCCTCGCCATCGGCGCGCATGCCGTGCGCCGCGGTGAAGTCGCCGCTGGTCAGCGCGTGCTCGTGGTGGGAGCTGGCCCGATAGGCATAGGCGCGATGATCTTTGCGAGTCTGCGCGGCGCGGTCGTCACGGCCCTGGATGGCCGGCAGGACCGGCTCGATTTCGCGCTCAAGCATGCCGGCGTGGCCGCAGCCGTGCCGCTTGGCGAAGGCGACGAGGCGCAGCTGTCGCAACTCACCGACGGCGAGTTCTTCGATGTGGTCTTCGATGCCACCGGCAACGCCGGCGCCATGGAGCGGGGATTTCGCTTCATCGCCCATGGCGGCCGCTACGTGCTGGTGTCCATCGTGCAGGGCGATATCCGCTTCTCCGACCCAGAGTTCCACAAGCGCGAGGCCACGCTGCTGAGCAGCCGCAATGCCACGACTGAAGACTTCGAGACCGTCATGCGAGCGATCCGCCAAGGCCAGGTGCCCGACGGCGCGCTGGCCACGCACCGGCTGAGCCTCGCCGAGGTTCCGGCATCGTTTGCGCGCCTGCTGGACCCAGCGGAAGGCGTCATCAAGGCAATCGTCGAATGCTGAACGGAGCGATGAGCGCCGGCCATCCGATCCTGCAGTTCGGCACCAGCCGCTTCCTGCAGGCGCATGTCGACCTGTTCGTCTCGGAAGCCGCCGAGCGCGGCGAGGCCTTGGGCGGTATCACGGTGGTCCAGAGCACCCGCAGCCCGACCAGCACGATGCGCACGCAGGCCCTCGCTCGCGCCGAAGGCTTCGATGTCGTCGTGCGCGGGCTGTCGGGAGGGCAGGCCGTTGACGTGCGCAAGACCTGCCGGTCGGTGCGCGAAGCCTTCCTGGCCGCAGACGACTGGGCCGCGGTGCGAGCGCGCGTACGCGGGCCGGTGCAGGTGATCGTTTCCAACACCGGCGACGGCGGCTGGGCACTGGCGCCGCAAGACGACGCCGTGCTGCTGGCCGAAGAGGCGCCAGCGCCCACGTCCTTTCCCGCCAAGCTGCTGGTGCTGCTGCACGACCGCTGGCAAGCGCAACCGCATGCCGAGTTGACGCTGCTGCCCTGCGAGCTGGTGTCTCGCAACGGTGACACGCTGCGCGACCTCGTCGTGGGCCTCACGCGTGAGTGGCAATGCACGGCGGCCTTCATCGACTGGCTGCTGACGCAGCCGGTCTGGGCCAATTCGCTGGTGGACCGCATCGTGTCGGAAGCCCTCGATCCGGTGGGCGCCGTGGCCGAGCCCTACGCGCTGTGGGCCATCGAGGCGCAAGCCCGTCTGCAACTGCCTTGCCGCCATGCCGACATCGTCGTCACCGACGACCTCGCCGGCTACGAGCGGCTGAAGCTGTTCCTGCTCAACCTGGGCCACACGCTGCTGGCCGAGCAGTGGCTGTCGGGCCAGCACGGCAGGGAAATGACCGTGCTGCAAGCCATGCAGGAACCAACCCTTAGAGACCCGCTCGAACAGGCCTGGCAGCACGAGGTGCTTCCCGTCTTCGACGCGCTCGGCCAGGGCGAAGAGGCTCGCGACTACCTGGTCAGCCTGCGCTCCCGGCTGCTCAACCCCTTCCTCGCCCACCGCCTGGCCGACATCGCCCAGAACCACACGCTCAAGAAAGCGCGCCGCCTGCAGCCGGTCGTCGACCTCGCGCGGGAGCGTGTGMCCGGGCTGCCACAACCGCGCCTGCGCGCCGCGCTCGCCAACCACTGAACAAGGAGCACGCAATGCAACGCATGGGCATGGTCATCGGCATCGAGCCGGACCGCATCGCCGAGTACAAGCGCCTGCACGCCGCCGTCTGGCCGGCGGTGCTGGGCCGTCTGGCCCTCTCCAACATCCGCAACTACAGCATCTTCCTGCGCGAGCCGGAGAACCTGCTGTTTGGCTGCTGGGAGTACCACGGCAGCGACTACGACGCCGACATGGCGGCCATCGCCGCCGACGCCGAGACGCGCCACTGGTGGAGCTTCTGCGGCCCCTGCCAGCGCCCGCTGGACAGCCGTGCGCCCGGCGAGCACTGGGCATCGATGGAGTGCGTCTTCCATGTCGACTGAAGCCCCGGCGCCGCAGGCGTTGATCCAACTGCACGCCAATGACAACGTTGCGGTAGCCCGGCTGGCGCTGGCCGGCGACACCGTGGTTCCTCAGCCGGATGGCAGCTCCCTGCACGTCAGCACCCCTGTGGCTGCGGGTCACAAGGTCGCGCTGAGAGCGATTGCGCGCGGCGAGGTGGTGCTGAAGTACGGCCAGCCCATCGGCGTGGCCAGCACCGCCATCGCGGCCGGCGAGCATGTCCACGGGCACAACCTGGCCATGGGCCACGCTCCGGCGGCGCCTGCGGCGGGCGGCCCAGCGGCGGCGCAGGTCGCACCCAAAGAGACCGCCAGCTTCGAGGGCTATGTGCGCGCCGATGGCCGCGTCGGTACGCGCAACTACATCGGCATCGTGTCGACGGTGAACTGCTCTGCCAGCGTCTGCAAGGGCATCGCCCGCGCCTTCGAGGGGGCAGCGGCGCTGCCGGGCATCGACGGTGTCGTCGCCATCACGCATGGCAGCGGCTGCGGCATGAGCGACGGCGAAGGCCTGGAGCTGCTCAGGCGTACGCTGCGCGGCTATGCCAGCCATCCGAACTTTGCCGCGGTCCTCGTCGTTGGCCTGGGCTGCGAGGTCAACCAGGTGGGCGCGCTGCTCGACGGCATGCCGGCCGCCGCCCGCGTGCGCAGCCTGACCATCCAGCAGGCAGGCGGCACGCGCGAGGCCATCGCGAGTGGCCAGGCCGTCGTGAGAGAGCTCGCCGCCGAGGCCGCGCTGGCCCAGCGCAGCCGCGTACCGGCGTCGCGCCTCGTCGTCGGCCTGCAATGCGGCGGCTCGGACGGATATTCCGGCATCAGCGCCAACCCGGCCCTGGGCGCGGCGGTCGACCTGCTGGTGCGCCACGGCGGCACGGCCATCCTGTCGGAGACGCCGGAGATCTATGGCGCGGAACATCTGCTCACCGCACGCGCCGCACGGCCCGAGGTGGCCGAGCACCTGCTGGCCCGGCTGCGGTGGTGGGAGGGTTATGCCAGCCGCAACGGCGCCGAGTTGGACAACAACCCCTCGCCCGGCAACAAGGCCGGCGGCATCACGACCATTCTCGAGAAGTCGCTCGGCGCCGTCGCCAAGGGTGGCAGCAGCCCGTTGAACGAGGTGCTCGACTATGCGCAGCCGGTGCGGGCCCACGGCCTTGTCTTCATGGACACGCCGGGCTATGACCCCGTGTCGGCGACCGGCCAGGTGGCCGGTGGCGCCACGCTGATCTGCTTCACGACCGGCCGAGGCTCGACTTACGGCTGCAAGCCCACACCCTCGCTGAAGCTGGCGACGAACACGCCGCTGTTTGAGCGCATGCGCATGGACATGGACTTCAACGCCGGCGGCATCGTCGATGGCACGCAGAGCGTTGCCGAGGCCGGCGAGGCGCTATTTCAGCTGATGCTGGAGACCGCGTCGGGCAGAGCCACGCTCAGCGAAACGCATGACCTCGGCGACAACGAGTTCGTGCCGTGGCAGCTCGGTGCCGTCATGTGACCCGCGTCGCCGAGCCTCAGCATCAGTCGGCAATCATCCCTTCACCGCAGGGGCGGCTGGCTCACCAACCCAGCGGCCATGCGACGCCAGCAGGTGACTGCACATCGCAGCGGAAGCGGCCTGCGGATTGCGGGCCTCAAGTGCCCTGTAGATCGCCTCGTGTTCGGCCATGGCCGCCTGCCAGGTCTGTGTCGACTCGACCTGTCCGCTCATGCGCGATCCGATGGGGCTGTGCCGCCCATCGAAAAGCGTGCCGACGATGCCGACGAGGACCGAGTTGCCAGCCATCTCCGCAATGCTAAGGTGAAAGCGTCGGTCCGACTCCACGGGTTTGCGACCGTTGGCGTGGTCTTCGCGCATCGCCTCCAAGGCGTCTCCAACTCGCTGCAGCGCAGCCTTGCTCACTCGCGCAGCAGCCAGCGTGACGATTGAACTTTCAAGCACGACACGAGCCTGCATCAGCTCCGCCGGGCTTTCACCGAGCGATGACGTGGCGGGGTCGCCTCCGACCGGGGCGGCGCAGACATACACACCGGACCCACCGCGGATTTCCACTCGACCATCGATCTCCAGCGCGATCAGTGCTTCGCGCAAGGATGGACGCGAAACGCCGAGCTTCAACGCCAGTTCCCGTTCGGCCGGCAGCCGCGACCCCACCGCCACCCGCTCATCGTCGATGAGCGCGCGAACGCGGTCAGCGACCAGCTGATATTGCCGGCGCGATTCCCCTGCGCGGTTGTTGACCATTTAATGTTTGCTCCCAAATTGGACAGACCAAATGTTATCGCAATCAACGGCTTGCGACACATTGGTACAGAGGTCGCCCCGACAAACGATATCGGGGAATACACCGGTAAGACCAATCTCGGTCATTGTGGCAAAGTGGCTTGACCAAATCGGTTTGACCAATCACTGTACCCAAACGGACGGCCGGACGTCGATGACAGCGCTGCCCACAGCGCCAAGCGCACAACCAAAAGCGCAGGAGACCAAATGAAAGAGCCCCGCAGAACTTCAGTTTCGATGGCCGCACGGCCCGTGAGCCCTTCAAGGTGCGCGTGCTGCATCTGTGGTTCGGCACGTCGACGAACGCCGGGCGCATGGTCCTGAAGGTTGGCCCGTTGAGGCCCTGAATCCCATGGACATCTCCCCCACCTCCCGCCGCAGCTTCGTCGCCGCCTCCACCCTCGCCCCCGCCCTCACTTCCCTGTTGGCCGCCTTGCCCCAGTGGGTGCAGGCCGGCGCCGCCGGGGTCAGTGCCGATGCGCTGAGCCTCTGGTACGACCGGCCCGCCGGCCCGTGGATCGAGGCGCTGCCGGTCGGCAACGGCCGCCTGGGCACGATGGTCTTCGGCCGCCCGGCCCAGGAGCGCTTGCAGTTCAACATCGACACGCTCTACGGCGGCGGCCCCTACGTGCCGGACAACCCGAAGTTCCGCGAGGCCCTGCCCCAGGTGCGCAGCCTGATCGAGCAGGAGCGCTGGAAGGAGGCCAACGACCTCGTCTCCGAGGCGCTGATGGGCAAGCCCATCAAGCAGATGCCCTTCAGCGGCGCTGGTGACCTGTTGCTCGACTTCCCCGGCGTGAAGGCCGCGGCGCGCTATCGGCGCAGCCTGGACCTCGACAGCGCCATGGCCGTCACCACCTTCATCGACGGCAGTGGCCGCCACCGGCGCGAGACCTTTTGCAGCGTGCCGGACCAGGTAACGGTGATCCGGCTGGAGATCGAGGGCGACGGCACCATCGATCTCGACCTCGGCTACCGCCATGCTGATTACCAGCCCTATGGCGGCTTCGGTGATACGAAGTACGACGCAGATGGCGTCGTCTTCGTCGGCGCACCCTGGGACCACCGTGAATCGCTGAACGCCGAGAAGCGGCCAGCGTCGCTGGCGGTTCGCGCCGACGGCAGTGACGCGCTGCTGGTCGAGGGCCGCAATGCCGAGGCTTTCGGCATCCCCGGCCAACTGCGCTTTGCGCTGCGCGTACAGGCAGTGGGGGACGGCCGCATCGAGGCCAACGGCGACCGGCTGCGCGTGCGTGGCGCGCGCCAGCTGACGCTGCTTGTCTCCGGCGAGACGAGCTACGTCAACTGGCAGGACACCAGCGGCGACCCGGTGGCCGCCGTGCGCCAGCGCACCGCCGCTGCCGCGCGCAAGCCGTTCGCCCGGCTTCGCGAGGACCATCTGAAGGCACACCGTGCCTTGTTCCGCCGCCTGCACATCGACCTCGGCGGCCACGAGGCGGATGCCCGCTCCACCGACGCCCGCATCAAGGGCGTGCCCCGGCAGCCAGACGCTGCGCTAGCCGCGATGTACGTTCAGTACGCGCGCTACCTGTTGCTGTCTTCGTCGCGACCGGGCAGCCAGCCGGCCAATCTGCAAGGGGTGTGGAACGAGGTGCTGCACCCACCGTGGGAAGGCAAGTACACGATCAACATCAACACGGAGATGAACTACTGGCCCGCCGGGCCGGCGAACCTGCACGAGTGTGTCGAGCCGCTGCTGAAGATGGTGGAGGACCTGGCCGTCACCGGAGCTCGCACCGCGCGCAACAGCTACGGCGCGCGCGGCTGGGTCGCGCACCACAACACCGACCTGTGGCGCGCCACGGCGCCCATCGACGGCCCGCTGTGGGGCATGTGGCCCACGGGCGGCGCCTGGCTGTGCACGACGCTGTGGCAGCACTACCAGTACGACCCGAGCCCGGCCCGGCTGCGCCGGCTCGTGCCGCTGCTCAAGGGCGCCGCGCTGTTCTTTCTCGACACGCTGGTCGAGGACCCCAAGGGGCGCGGTCTCGTCACCTCCCCCTCGCAGTCGCCGGAGAACAACCACCATACCGACATCGCGCTGTGCGCCGGGCCGGCCATGGACCGCCAGATCCTGCGCGATCTGTTCGACGCGGCCATTGCGGCGCAGGCCCAGCTTGGCGAGGACGACCCGGCATTCACCGCTGCCGTCCGCAAGGCGCGAGCCCGCCTGCCGGCCGATCGCATCGGCGCGCAGGGCCAGTTGCAGGAGTGGCTGGAAGACTGGGATGCGTCGGCCACCGACCAGCAGCACCGCCACGTCTCGCATCTCTACGCCGTTTACCCCAGCGAACAGATCAATGTGCGCGACACGCCCGCGCTGGCCGAGGCCGCACGCGTGACGCTGAACAGGCGCGGCGACGAGAGCACCGGCTGGGCCACCGCCTGGCGGCTGGCGCTGTGGACACGCCTGGGCGATGGCGAGCGGGCCTACAAGGTGCTGCAAGGACTGCTGGGGCCGGCGCGCACCTATCCCAACATGTTCGACGCCCACCCGCCCTTCCAGATCGACGGCAACTTTGGCGGCGCCGCCGCCATCCTGGAGATGATCGTGCAGTCCTGGGGTGGCGAGGTGCATCTGCTGGCTGCGCTGCCCAAGGCCTGGCCCGAGGGGCGACTGCACGGTGTGCGGGCGCACGGCGGGCTGGAGCTGGATGTCGACTGGAAGGCTGGCCACCTGACGCGCGTGCGTCTGCGCGGTCCGGCCAAGGCGAGCGTCGCGCTGCGTTACCTCGGCCAACGCATCACGGCGAAGCTGGACGAACGCGGCCATGCCCGCCTGGACGCTGCCAACTTCATGCCGCGCGCATGACCATGCTGGACTTCGTCACACCTTCGGTCGCGTCGCATGGGGGAACCGCCCATGCGCAGCGTCGGCCGGACCTGGGTGACGGAACCTTCCTCAATCCCATCCTGCCCGGCGACCACCCCAACCCCTGCATCCTGAAGGACGGCGCCGACTACTACCTGGCCTGCTCATCGCTCCAGTTCACGCCCGGCCCCGTGATCTGGCATTCGCGGGACCTGGTGAACTGGTCGCCGATTGGCCCCGCGCTGACCCGCGCCATCGGCACGGTGGGGGCCGTGGACCTGGTCAGGCACAAGGGGCGCTACTTCCTTTACATGGCGGTGTTGCAGGCTGGTCGCGCATCCATCCACGCCGTGCACGCCGATGACATCGCAGGCCCCTGGAGCGATCCGGTCGACCTCGGCCTGACGGACTGCTTCGGCGCCGGCCACGTCGTCGCAGAGGATGGCAGCCGCCACCTGTTCGTGAATGGCGTACGCCGCGTCCAGCTGAGCGACGACGGCCTCGCGACCGTGGGCGGGCCTGTCCACGCTCACACGCCTGCGCACAGCGAGCATGACGCCGGGCCGCCATCGGCATTCACGTCCCCCGGCCCGCGGCTGATCTGTCGCGACGGCTACTTCTATCTGCTGGGTGCATCCGCAGGCGGGGGTGCTCAAACAGGCGAGCACGTTCTCACGGCTGCCAGGTCTTCCTCCGTCTTCGGCCCCTGGGAAGACTGCCCCTTCAACCCACTCGCGTGTGGCGACGCGACCTGGTCCACCAGTGGCAATGCCAGCTTGGTGGAGGGGCTCAACGGCGACTGGTGGCTGGCCTGCCACGGTCACGAGCAAGGCCACCGCACCCTTGGCAGGCAACCGCTGCTGCAGCCCATCGAATGGGGTCGCGACGGCTGGTTCCGCACCTGCGGTGGCGCGCTCGGCCGGCCCCAGCGCAAGCCTCGCTGGGCCCGGCCCTGCCCGGGCGTGCCGGCGTTAGCAGACGATTTCAGCGGCCAGCGCATCGGCCACCAATGGAGCTTCTTCGACGCCGGCCCGGACGAGCTGCAGCGCGCGCGCCATGGCGACCGAGGCCTCCTGCTCGCTGGCAAGGGCAGTGGCCTGGCTGACTGCTCGCCTTTGACTTGCGTCGTGGGTGACCACGCCTACGAGGCCGAGCTTGAGTTCGAGACCAGCGGCGATGCGCAGGGCGGCCTGGCCCTCTTTCACGACACACGCGGCTTCGTCGGCATCGGCATCGACGGCGACCGCATGCACACCTACAGCTACGGCCAGGCGCATCGCTGGATGCAGCAACCGGTCCAAGGCCGCCATCACCGCCTGAGGCTCACGCATCGCCGCCACCTGGTCAGCTTCCATCACGCCACCACCGACGGCTGCTGGATGCCCAACCCCTGGCTGCAGCAGGTCTCGGTGATGCACCAGAACACCTTCAACAGCCCGCACAGCCTGCGGCTGGCCTTGTTTGCCGCCGGTGCCGGAGATGTGTGCATGAAACGCTTCACCTACCGCCGCCTGGACGCTTGATCCATTGATCCATTGCTGCCACCCAAATCCATCGTCGTTGTCGGGATGTAGGCCGATGCACTGAGCCACGTCCATCCATAAAGCTCGTATCCGGAGGAGACAACCGGTCGAGCACTTTCAACCTTGAAAGGTAGAACATGAGAACCTTGATACCCGCACTGCTGCTCGCCTTCGGCGCGAGCGCAGGCACCCTGGCGCAGGCGCAAAGCTGCGGCAGCGGCGGCGGCGCCACCGTCTGCCTGACGGCCACCGGCACGGCCAGCAACGTCCAACTGGGCTGGACCGTCAGTGGCACCGTCACGTCGTTGGAGATCTTCCGCGACACCGACGCCGACCCCAACGGCCGCATCCGCATTGCCGTGCCGGGCAGCAGCGCCAGGAACTACAACGACGCCTCGGGCAACATCGGCACGCGCTACTGGTACTGGGTCAAGTTCACGACCAACGCCGGCAGCTACAACTCCGGCTCGGCCAACGCCACGCTTGGCGCCAACTGCACGCCGACGGCCATCACGCCCTACATCAACGCCAACGGTGCGTGGACGCAAACGGCATCGGCCACCATCAAGACCGGTGCCTCGGCCATCCTCGGCCCGCAGCCGACATCCGGCGGCATGTGGAGCTGGAGCGGCTGCGGCACCGCAGGCGCAGCGCGCGAGCAGACCATTCAGCCGCCCGCAGCCTGCACGGCCACCGCCACCTACACCAACAGCTGTGGCGCCAAGACCCAGCAGACGTTCTCCGTCAAGGTGGGTACCTGGACGAGCACGAAGTTCGGCGGCGGCGGCTACGTCAGCGGCCTCGTCTTCCACCCAACGACTCCCAACCTGCTGTACGCGCGCACCGACATCGGTGGCGCCTACCGCTGGAACCAACTGACGTCGTCCTGGTTGCCCATCACCGACGGCCTTGGCTTCGGTGGCGGCGAGGCCAGTTTCCACGGCGTCGAAAGCATGGCCGTCGATCCGAACAACGACCAGCGCGTCTACATGGGCGCCGGCATGTACACGTTCGGGGGCAACGGCCGCCTGTACATCTCCAGCAACCGCGGTGACCAGTGGAGCTATGTCGCCCTGCCCTTCCCGCTGGGCGGCAACAACCCCGGCCGGGCCATCGGCGAGCGCCTGATGGTGGACCCCAACAAGCCGTCGACGCTGTTCTACGGCTCGCGCACGGCCGGCCTGTGGAAGAGCGCCGACTCCGGCCTCACCTGGGCCCAGGTGACGTCGCTGTCGAGCRCCAAGCTGACCCAGGACCAGGTCAATGCCTTGGGCATCAACAGCGCAATGGGCGTCGAGACGGTCGTCTACGACACCGCCACCAAGGGCAGCGGCACGGCCACGCAGACGATCTACGTGCCCATCGCGCCGGACTACGTCCAGACAGCCGGCCTGGCCTCGAACCTGTACAAGTCCAGCAACGGCGGTGCTTCGTGGACCCCGGTCGCGGTGCCGATCTCCGGCTATCACATCCCGCACATGGTGCGCGCCGCTGACGGCATGTTCTATGTGGCCTTCACCAAGGAGACCGGCCCGGGCGCCGGCGGTCCTGCCCGCCTCTACAAGTTCGACGGCAGCAACTGGACCTTGCTCAACAGCAATGACTCCGCGGGCTACGGCGGCTTGTCGGTCTCCGGCACGGGTGCTACCACGCGCATTGCGCTGGGTGTGACCAACACCTGGGGCAATTACAGCGGTCAGCAGATCATCCGGCTGTCCGACGACGCCGGCCGCAACTGGCGCGAGATTGCGGCCACCATGCCGCATACACCGGCCGATGGCGGTTTCTGGGGCTGGCCCGACGATGTCGAGATCGATCCGCTCAACCGGGAGCGCGTGCTGCACGTCACCGGCGGCGGGGTCTGGGAAACCCGCAACGCGTCCTCGGCCACGCCGAGCTGGAACGAGTTGGTCGACGGCATCGAGGAGACGGCCGTCCTGGGCCTGGCCACGCCGCCGGCCGGTGCCACGTACACCGTGATCAACAGCACGGGTGACATCGGCGCCTGGGTGCACACCAACCTCACGACCAAGCCGACGCTGACGCCGGCCACCAGCTGGAGCAACAGCTTCGCCGCTGACATGGCGTGGTCCGATCCGCAGTACATGGCCACCATTGGCGTCGTGCTGGGCAACAACACCGCCTACGGCATGTGGTCCGGCGACGGCGGCAAGACCTGGGCGAAGTTCGCCACCTACGCACCGGGCGCGGCGGAAAACACGGGTGGGGAAGCGAGCATCGCCATCACCGCGCGCAACAAGGCGGTCTGGGCACCCGGCTACTCGGTGCCGTCGTACACCACGGACAACGGCGCCACCTGGGTGCCGACCAATCTGCCGGCGATCAACAGCATCTACCCCCGCGCCTACCACCTGGTCGCCGATCGCAAGAACCCGAACAAGGTCTATGCCTACGATGCCGGTGGCAACTGGTGGGGCACGCCGGGCAAGGTCTACACGTCGACGGATGGCGGCCACACCTTCACGCTGAGCCAGGGCTCGGTGAACGCGGGGCTGGCACCGAACTACTTCGGCAACACCTCGCTGGCGGTCAACCCCAACGCCGAGGGCGACCTCTGGCTGGCTGACGGCAACGCCGTGTACCACTCGACGGATTCGGGCACGACCTGGACCAAGCTGAGCAACTTCGCGTCGATCTTCGTCGGCAACCCATGGGCGCAGGTGCAGGGCGCCTCGGCGGTGGCACTGGGCAAGGCCAAGGCCGGCGCCCCGTACTCGGCTGCGGTCTACGTCGTGGGCGTGAGCAACGGCGTGTGGGGCGTACATCGCTCCGACGACGGCGGCGCCACCTGGACGCGCTTCAACGACGACGCGAACCAGTTCGGCGGCATTGGCGTCATGGCGGCCGATCAAGGCATCTACGGCCGCATCTACATCAGTGGCACCGGCCGAGGAATGCTGTTCAGCAATTGAAGCTAGGGCTCGACTGACTGGCGTCCAGATCCTGGACGCCGCGCCTGCCGGCCCATTCATCACCGTCGCCGAGGTCGTGCCCATCCCCTGGGCCGGCCTCCTACAACGCTCGTATCCGGAGGAGACAACCGGCCGAGCACTTTCACCTTGAAAGGTAGAACATGAGAACCTTGATACCCGCACTGCTACTCGCCTTCGGCGCGAGCGCAGGCACCCTCGCGCAGGCCCAAAGCTGCGGCAGCGGCGGCGGCGCCACTGTCTGCCTCACGGCCAACGGCTCCGCCGACAACAACCAGCTCAGCTGGACCGTCAGCGGCAACGTCTCACGCCTGGAGGTCTACCGCGACACCGATGCCGACCCCAACGGCCGCAGTCGCATCGCCGTGCCGGGCAAGAGCGCCACGAGCTACGCCGACACCTCGGCCAACACCGGCACGCCCTACTGGTACTGGGTCAAGTTCACGACCAACGGCGGCAGCTACAACTCCGGTTCGGCCTCCGCCACGCGCGGCACTGCCTGCACGCCGACCGCTGTGTCGCCGTGGATCAGCAACAACGGCTCTTGGACGCAGACGTCTTCGGCCACGGTCACTGGCGGCAACTCCGCCATCCTCGGCCCGCAGCCGATCAACGGCGGCTCGTGGAGCTGGAGCGGCTGTGGCACGTCAGGCTCGGCCCGCGAGCAGTTGATCACCCCCGCTGCCAGCTGCACGGCCACCGCGACGTACACCAACGCCTGCGGCGCCAAGACCACCCAGGCGTTCGTCATCACCGTGCCCGGCTCCATGCGCGACCTGACGAGCGTGCAGCTGTCGCAGCTGATGTCGCCCGCCTGGAACGTGGGCAACTCGCTGGACGCCTCGCCCAACGAGACCAACTGGGGCAACCCGCTCATCAACCAGCAGCTGCTCAACGCAGTGAAGGCGGCCGGCTTCAAGACCATCCGCCTGCCCGTCAGCTGGAACCAGTACGCCGACGCCAACGGCAACATCAGCCCGACCTTCATGGCGCGCGTCACCGAGGTGGTCGGTTATGCCCGCAACGCCGGCCTGTACGTGGTGATGAACACTCACCATGAAGGCAGCTGGCTGATCCCGACCTACGCCTACCAGGCAAGTGCCAACGCGCGCCTGGCCAAGCTGTGGACGCAGATCGCCAACAACTTCAAGACCTACGACGACTACCTGCTGTTCGCCGGCACCAACGAGGTGATGGTGTCTGGCGACTACGGCCCGCCAACGGCCGAGTACCAGAACGTCCAGAACGGCTTCAACCAGGTCTTTGTCGACACGGTGCGGGCCACGGGTGGCAACAACGCCAAGCGCCATCTCGTGGTGCAGGGCTTCAACACGAACATCGACTCAACCTACAACGGCTTCATCAAGCCCGCGGATTCGGCGACGAACCGGATGTTCCTCGAAGTGCACTTCTACGACCCGTACCACTTCGCCCTCGACGGCGGCAGCAACATCTGGCAGTGGGGTGCGAGCGCGACCAACCCGGCCGTGACCGAGACCTGGGCCAATGAAGCCTACGTCGACGCGCAGTTCCAGAAGTTGAAGACCCGCTTCGTCGACGCCGGCCTGCCGGTGCTGATGGGTGAATACGGCGCCATCCTGAAGTCCGAGTACGACCCGGCGGGCACCTATCGCACCGCCTGGACCAAGTACGTGACCAAGTCGGCCTTCCAGCACGGCATCGTGCCGGTGTGGTGGGACAACGGCTACGACGCCAACCACCAGTTCGGCCTGTTCAACCGCTCGACCGGTGCGCAGTACTTCCCTGAACTGATCAAGGCCATCATCGACAACGCGAAGTGATGTGATGACGCAGGTCGGGTCGTGATTTCACGACCCGACCTTTCCTGCTTTTAGGCTCGCGCGAGATCGCGTCGACCGAAATGAAACTGATACCCACCATGACTTTCTGGCGCCCGCTGCTGGCAACGGCGCTGGCGCTTTTGGCCTCTCTGGGCCAGGCTGAGCCCTACCGCTGGGACAGCCTGGCTATCGGCGGTGGCGGCTATGTCGCGGCCATCGTGCCGAGCAAGACCGAACGCGGGTTGATCTACGCCCGCACCGATGTTGGCGGCGCCTACCGCTGGGACGCCAAGCAGGCGCGCTGGACCTCTCTGCTCGACGGCGTGTCAGAGGCCGACGTGGGCCTGCTGAGCGTGGACGCCCTGGCACTCGACCCCAAGGACAGCGACGTCGTCTACCTGCTGGCCGGCGTGCCCTACTTCAGCGGTGGCAAGACCGCGGTGCTGCGCTCGACCGACCGCGGCGCCACCTTCAGCCGTGTCACCGACGTGAGCCACCTGTTCCGCGCCAACGGCAACGGCCTGGGCCGCAGCAACGGCGAGAAGATGCAGGTCGACCCCGGCGACAGCCAGGTGCTCTACGTTGGCTCACGCACCAATGGCCTGTTCAAGAGCCTTGACGCCGGCACCAGCTTCAAGCGCGTGGACGCCTTGCCGGTGACCAGCACGCCCAACGAGACCGGCATCAGCTTCGTGCTGCTTGACCCGACCAGCGTGATCAGGGGCGTGGCACAGCGCATCTTCGTGGGCGTGTCGCGCTTCGGCTCGATCGGCCCCAACCTCTACCGCAGCGACGACGCCGGCGCCAGCTTCAAGCCGGTGGCCGAGGCGCCGTCGGCCTTCATCCCGCAGCGCGCGACGCTGGCCGTGGACGGCCATCTCTACATCACCTATGGCGACGGCTCGGGCCCGCATGGCGACTCGAAGAAGCTGAACCCGCCCGAGCCGCTGACGGCAGGCCAGGTGTGGAAGTACCAGGTCGCCAGCGGCGGCTGGACCAACGTCACGCCCAAGGGCGACAAGCGCGCGTTCTCGGGCGTGTCGGTCGATCCCGCCAACCCGAAGCGCCTGGTCATCTCGACCATCAACACCTGGATGCCGCAGGGCGGCAAGAACGCCGGCGACCGCTTCTACGTGACGAACGATGGCGGCCGCAGCTGGACCGACGTGGTGGAGCGCGGCTTCGCCATGGACACCAGTGGCGTCAGCTGGATCTCGGCCTACGCCATCCACTGGACGGGCTCCATCGAGTTCGACCCCTTCGACACCCGCGCCGTCTGGGTGACCTCCGGCAACGGCGTGTTCCGCACCGCCGACATAGACGCCGCGCCGGCCACCTGGACCTTCACCGTCAAGGGGCTGGAGGAGACCGTGCCCAACGTGGCCGTCAGCGTGCCGGGCGGCCCGCTGCTGTCGGTGATCGCCGACTACGACGGCTTTAGCCACCATCAGCTGGACGCCTTTGCGCCTATCCACGAACCCCGCCTGGGCTCGACCACGGGCCTCGCCGTCGCGAGCAGCAACACAGCGGTCGTCGTGCGCGTGGGCGGCAAGAAGATGTATCGCTCAGCCGACACCGGCACCACCTGGACCGAGGTGGCCGGCATGCAGGGCGGCTACGGCACGCTGGCGCTGTCGGCCGATGGCGCTGCGCTGCTGCACAGCTTCCGCCAGGCAGACGGCAGCAACCGCACGGTCCGCTCCACGAGCTTCACCGAGGCCAAGCCCGTCTGGACCGTCGTGCGTGGCCTGGAGGGCGCGCCGATGCGGCCGGTGGGCGACCCGGTGAACCCGGCCAAGTTCTACGCCTACGACCGCGGCAGCGTGCGCGTCAGCACCGATGGCGGCGCCAGCTTTATCGCCTCCGCCACGCTGGCTGCCAAGGGCTCGTCGCTGGTGCGAGTGGCGCCGGGCCGCGAGGGCGATGTCTGGATCGCCCTGAAGGAAGGCGGTCTGGCCCGCTCAACGGACTCCGGCCGCACGTTCACCACCTTCTCCAACATCGCCCACTGCGGTGCCGTGGGCTTCGGCAAGGCTATGGCCAACGTGCCCTACCCAACAGTCTTCATCTGGGGCTCGCCCAAGGGCAGACCGCTGGGCGTGTACCGCTCTACCGACGCCGGGGCCAGCTGGCTGCGCATCAACGACGACGCCCACCAGTTCGGCGGCCCGGGCAACGGCGAGTTCGTCACGGGCGACATGAACGTCGAAGGTCTGGTCTACATGAGCACTGTCGGTCGCGGCATCGTCTACGGCATGCCGGCCGACCGCCCCAATTCACTCAAACCGTGAGCACCATGAATCAAAAGCTTTCCCGCCGCGCACTGCTGCAATCCTCCGCTGCCGTCATGGGGGCCGCCGGCCTGCCCGCCCAAGCCGCGCCCGCCCCCTTCAAGCCGACCTGGGATTCCCTTGTCGGCGGCTACCGCACGCCCGACTGGTTCCGCGATGCCAAGTTCGGCATCTGGGCGCACTGGAGCGCGCAATGCGTGCCCGAGATGGGCGACTGGTATGCCCGCAACATGTACTTGCAGGGCAACTGGCAATACGACCACCACGTCAAGACTTACGGCCACCCGACCAAGGTCGGCTTCATGGAGATGCAGAACCGCTGGAAGGCAGAGAACTGGGACCCCGAAGCCTTGATGGACCTGTACGCGAAGGCCGGCGCGAAATACTTCGTCTCGCTCGCCAATCACCACGACAACTTCGACGCCTACGATTCCAAGTTCCACCCCTGGAACTCGGTGCGCGTCGGTCCCAAGAAGGACATCGTCGGCACCTGGGCCAAGGCCGCCCGCGCCAGAGGCATGCGCTTCGGCGTCAGCAACCACTCGGCGCACGCCTGGCACTGGCWGGCACCCGCCTAYGGCTACGACCCCGAAGGGCCGCTGGCCGGCCAGCGCTACGACGCCTTCAATCTGACCAAGGCCGACGGCAAGGGCAAGTGGTGGGAAGGCCTGGACCCGCAGGACCTCTACACGGGCCGCAACATGGTGATGCCCGACGGCATCAGCACCATGCGCACCGCCAACGAATGGCATGAGCACAACGATCGCGTGTGGGACGAGAAGGCGCCGCCGCACAACCCGGCGTTCACGCGCCAATGGTTCCTGCGCTGCCGCGACCTGATCGACAGCTACCGGCCCGACCTCGTCTACTTCGACAACTCGCGCCTGCCGCTCGGCCAGACCGGCCTGGACATCGCGGCGCATTACTACAACGCCAGCATGGCCTGGCACGGCGGCAAGCTGGAGGCTGTGCTCAACGCCAAGGAGATCCCGCCCGAATGGCGCGCTGGCGTCGTCGAGGACGTCGAGCGGGGCCAGCGTGCCGGCATCGAGCCGCTGCCCTGGCAGACCGACACCTGCATCGGCGACTGGCACTACAACCGCGGCGTCTTCGACCGGCACGGCTACAAGTCGGCCACCAGCGTCATCCACCGCCTGGTGGACATCGTCTCCAAGAACGGCAACCTGCTGCTGTCCATCCCGCTGCGCGGCGACGGCAGCATCGACGCCGACGAGCGCAAGGTCCTGGATGGGCTGGGAGAGTGGATGGGGCGCAACGGCGAAGCCATCCACGGCACGCGGCCGTGGCGCAGCTTCGGCGAAGGGCCGACGCAGGTCGGCGGCGGCATGTTCAGCGAAGGGCAGATCAAGACCTTCACGGCCCAGGACATCCGCTTCACCACCAAGGCCGGCGCGCTCTACGCCATCGGGCTGGCCTGGCCGACGAACGGCGTCATGCGCATCGCCGCGCTGGCGCAGGACTCGGGCCTGGCGCCGGGCGTCATCGAACGCGTCGAAGCCGTGGGCTCGACCGACAGCCTGCCCTTCAAGCGCACGCCGCAAGGGCTGGAGGTGCGGCTGCCCGAGGGCCTGGCCGGCACACCGGCCGTGGCTTTGAAGATTCGGGGAGGCGGGCTCTCATGAACACCCGTCGTGGTGCCCTGCCCGGCGCGGTCGTGGCGCTCTTTCCGAATCGAGGTTTCCCATGATTGCGCGCGTGCTTCCGCTCCTGGCACTTGGACTGGCCTGCGTCTGGCCGCAGCAGAGCCAGGCCGAGAACCCTGTCGTACAGACCAGCTTCACTGCCGATCCGGCACCGTTGGTGCACAAGGGCGTTGTCTACCTCTACACCGGGCAGGACGAGGACGAAGCCCGTGACTTCAAGATGCGCAACTGGCGTCTCTACACATCGACCGACATGTCGAACTGGACCGACAAGGGCGTCGTGGCGTCGCTGGCGACCTTTCCTTGGGCGGTGCAGGACAACGATGCCTGGGCTTCACAAGTGGTCGAGCGCAACGGCAAGTTCTACCTTTATGCGTCGGTGAGCGTACCGGGCTGGCCCAAAAGCGTGATTGCCGTCGCCGTGGCCGACAGACCCGAGGGGCCGTTCAAGGATGCCCTGGGCAAGCCGCTGATCGACAAGGGCATCGGCTACTTCGACCCCACGGTCTTTGTCGATGACGACGGGCAGGCGTACATGTACTGGGGCAATCCGAACCTGTACTACGTGAAGCTGAACCCGGACATGATCTCCTACAGCGGCGAGATCCAGCAGGCCGAGGGCAAGCCGCGCAACTACCAGGAAGGCCCCTGGGCCTACAAGCGCCAGGGCAAGTACTACATGGCCTACGCGTCGAGTTGCTGCCCCGAAGGCATCGGCTACGCCATGAGCGACAAGCCCACCGGCCCCTGGGTCTACAAGGGCGACATCATGGACCACAACGCCAACTCGACCGGCAACCACCCGGGCATCGTCGACTACATGGGCGGGTCCTACGTGTTCGGGTTCAACTACCGGCTGAACTTTGCCGACACGCCTATCCATCGCGAACGTCGCTCCGTCACGGTGACCCGCTTCGACTACAACGCGGACGGCACCATCAACATGCTCCCCTGGTGGGACAACGTCGGCGTCGCTCCGCTCAAACCCTTGTCGCCCTATGAACGCGTGGAGGCCGAGACCATGGCCTGGACGTCGCGCCTGAAGCGGGATCGGGATCGCCCGATGGACTGGGCGCCGGGCATCAAGACCGCGCGCAATGACAAGGTCGGCATGGTCGTCACGCGCATCACCGATCACAACTACATCAAGGTCAACAGCGTCGACTTTGGCAGCAAGGGCGCGGCCCGCTTCGTCGCCAACCTGGCCAGTGAGATGGATGGCGGCAAGATCGAGTTGCGGCTCGACAGCGTCGATGGGCCGCATCTCGGCACGCTGACGGTGGCCCGGACCGGCGGCCGGGATCAGTGGCAACAGCAAAGCGTGCCAGTCTCGGGCGCCACGGGCGTGCACGACCTCTACCTCATCTTCAGGGGGCAAGGCGAGCCGACGATGTTTGAGTTCGACTACTGGCGCTTCGACCGCAAGTGAAGCCAGCAACCCTCAAGCGCACGACGCAAGGGCTCGAAGTGCGGCTGCCGGAAGGCCTGACCGGCACGCCCGCCGTCGCACTGAAGGTCCGCGGCGCTGGGCTCGCATGAGCGGACGCCAATTCACTAGAAGCAGAACATGACGCCTACGCTTTCCCGCCGCTCGCTGCTGCAAGCCACCGCCGCCATGATAGGCGCCGCCGGCCTGCCCGCCGCCCACGCAGCGCCCACTCCCTTCAAGCCGACCTGGGACTCCCTCGTCGACGGCTACCGCACGCCCGACTGGTTCCGCGATGCCAAGTTCGGCATCTGGGCGCACTGGAGCGCGCAATGCGTGCCCGAGAGGGGCGACTGGTATGCCCGCAACATGTACATGCAGGGCAACTCGCAGTACGACCACCACGTCAAGACCTACGGCCACCCGACGAAGGTCGGCTTCATGGAGATGCAGAACCGCTGGAAGGGGGAGAACTGGAACCCCGAAGCGCTGATGGACCTGTACGTGAAGGCGGGTGCGAAGTACTTCGTCTCGCTCGCCAACCACCACGACAACTTCGACGCCTACGACTCCAAGTTCCACCCCTGGAACTCGGTGCGCGTCGGTCCCAGGAAGGACATCGTCGGCACCTGGGCCAAGCTGGCCCGCGCCAAGGGGCTGCGCTTCGGCGTCAGCAACCACTCGTCGCGTGCCTGGCACTGGTTGGCGCCTGCCTATGGCTACGACCCCGAAGGCCCGCTGGCCGGCCAGCGCTACGACGCCTTCAACCTGACCAAGGCCGACGGCAAGGGCAAGTGGTGGGAAGGCCTGGACCCGCAGGACCTCTACACAGGCCCCAACAGAGTGATGCCCGACGGCATCAGCACCGTGGCCGCCGTCACCGAATGGCATAAGCGGAGTTACTACACCTGGAAAGACGTGGAGCCACCGAACAACCCGGCGTTCATTCGCCAGTGGTTCCTGCGCTGCCGGGACTTGATCGACAGCTACAAGCCCGACCTCGTCTATTTCGACAACGCTCACCTGCCGCTCGGCCAGGCCGGCCTGGACATCGCGGCGCACTACTACAACGCCAGCATGGCCTGGCACGGCAAGGTGGAGGCCGTCATCAACGCCAAGGAGCTTTCACCCGAAATGCGTGGCGGCGTGGTGGAGGATCTCGAGCGGGGCCAGCGCGCCGGCATCGAGCCGCTGCCCTGGCAGACCTGCACCTGCATCGGCGACTGGCACTACAACCGCGGCATCTTCGACAACCACGGCTACAAGTCGGCCGCCAGCGTCATCCACCGCCTGGCGGACATCGTCTCCAAGAACGGCAACCTGCTGCTGTCCATCCCACTGCGCGGCGACGGCACCATCGACGCCGACGAACGCAAAATCCTGGAAGACATCGCCGCCTGGATGGGCCGCAACGGCGAAGCCATCCACGGCACACGACCGTGGCGCACCTTCGGCGAAGGGCCGACGAAGATCGGCGGTGGCATGTTCAGCGAAGGCCAACTCAAGAACTTCACCACCCAGGACATCCGCTTCACGGCCAAGGCCGGCGCGCTCTACGCCATCGGGCTGGCTTGGCCGACGGACGGCGTCATGCGCATCGCCGCGCTGGCGCAGGATTCCGCGCTGGCTCCGGGTGTGATCGAACGCGTCGAAGCGGTGGGCTCCACCGACAGCCTGCCGTTCAAGCGCGCGCCGCAAGGGCTGGAGGTGCGGCTGCCCGAAGGCCTGGCTGGTTCGCCGGCCGTGGCGTTGAAAGTTTCAGGCGGTGGGCTCGCATGACGCTACCTATCCGCAGACATTTCCTGGCACGGGCCGTTGCGCTCATTGCTGCGGTGCCGGCTTGCTCGCTGGCGGCGCCGCCCATACCCACGAATTCGCTGTTCGACGTCAGGCGTTTCGGCGCCAAGGGCGATGGACGCATGCTCGACTCGCCGGCGATCAACGCGGCCATTGCTGCCGCGGCGACAGCGGGCGGGGGAACTGTCTATTTCCCGCCGGGACGCTACTTGTCCGCATCAATCAGGCTCAAGAGCAATATCACGCTCTACCTGGAAGCGGGCGCGGTGATTGAAGCCGTTGACGCGACCGTGGCGCGCTACGACCTGCCCGAGCCGAACGAGGCCGGTGGCAACTATCAGGACTATGGTCACAGCCACTGGCAAAACAGCCTGATCTGGGGCATTGGCCTCGACAACGTGGCCATCGTGGGCGGCGGTTTGATTCACGGCAAAGGCTTGATCAGCGGCCACGACAAGTACACCGGCTACTACACCGACAAACCGGACCAGCCCGGCGAAGCCGACAAGGCGATTGCGCTGCGCGAATGCCGCAACGTGACCCTGCGCGATTTCTCAATCCTGCATGGAGGCCATTTCGGCATCTTGGCGACTGGCTGCGGAAATATGCTGATCGACCACTTGACCATCGACACCAACCGTGACGGCATGGATATCGACGGGTGCAACAACGTGCGCATCACGAATTGCAGCCTGAATACGCCCTGGGACGATGCGATTTGCCTCAAGGCCAGCTACGGCCTGGGGCGCATCCAGCACTGCGAAAACATCACGATCTCCGATTGCCTCGTATCGGGAAATTTCGACGAGGGCAGCGTCATTGATGGCACCTTCAAGCGCAGTGCGCCGGACTACCGGTCGGGGCGATATGGCCGCATCAAGATGGGCACCGAATCGAACGGCGACTTCAAGAACATCGCCATCACGAACTGCATTTTCGACGAGTGCCGCGGCCTGGCAATCGAGAGCGTGGACGGGTCACACATCGAGGATGTGACGATTTCCAACATCACCATGCGCAACGTGGTGAACGATCCGATCTTCATCCGCCTGGGCGCGCGCCTGCGCGGACCGAATCAGCCGCCGGTGGGCACCATCAAGCGCATCAATATCAGCAATGTTGTTGTCTCGGGTGCGCACGTCAATCACGCCAGCACCATCGCCGGGCTGGAAGGGCACTTGATCGAAGATATTCGTATCAGCAATGTGCAGATAGAAACGCAAGGCGGCGGCGACGCGGCCTGGAGCAAGGTGGTTCCGCCCGAAAACGCAAACGGATATCCCGAGCCCGGCATGTTCGGCAAGGCGCCGGCGTATGCGTTTTACATGCGCCACGTGAAGGCCATCGAGGTTCATCACGTCAAGGTTGGCTACGTCAAGCCGGAGGGCCGAACCGCGGTCGTGCTGGACGATGTCAGCGATGCCAGCTTCCATGCCGTCAATCTGCGGCGCGGGCACGGCGGGGCGGCGCTGTTCGCGCTGCGCGGGGTCAGCGAATTCTCGGCAAGGGACGTGCGCGGCATGCCGGACCGCGAGGTCCCGGGGCGCGTGGATGCGCTGACCTTGTAGACACGCAAGGCCATGACCAACGCGCCCTACCCCACCGTCTTGCCCATCAAAACCATAGCGATGACATGAAGTACATCAAGCACACTCTCTCCCGGCGCGAGGCGTTGCGGGCCGCCCTCGCCGCTGCCGCCACCCCACTGGGCGCTGCGGCAGCAACGGCCGCGATGGCCTCCTCCAGCGTGGCGAACGCCGCCGCCGGCAACCTGGCGCCTGAGGGCGCCGCGGCCCGCCGCGCGCAGCCATCGCTAGCCCCGGAATGGGTGCTGACGACGCCCCAGGGCACGCTGCGGATCAGCGCGCTCTGCGACCGCGCGCTGCGCGTGCGCTTCCTTCCTCCGCAGGCCACGATGCAGGCGCCGCCACCCAGCCTCACGCTGCTGCCCGGCCGTGCCAAGCCCCTCATGAAGCAGACGCCGGGCGCGGACGCGACCCGCCTGGAACTGCCGGCCATCCGCTGCGAGGTGGACAACGGTACCGGGGCACTGCGCTTCTTCGACCGCAACGGCGCCTTGCTGCTCGCTGAAGCGCCCGGCACCCGGCGGCTGACACCGTCGCGGCTGGGTGACGAGGCCGTGTTCATCGCCGAGCAGATTTTCGAGTCACCCGCCGGAGAGCGGCTCTACGGCACCGGCTGCTTTCAGGACGGGGCCATGGACCTGCGCGGCCACCCGCGCCGCCTGACGCAGGTGAACACGCAGATCAGCCTGCCGTTCATGCTGTCCAGCCGTGGCTACGGCTTGCTCTGGCACAACAACGGCATGGCCGAGCTGAACACGCCCGAGCAGTTGGTGGCACTGAGTCGTGCGAAAGCTGAGAACAAGGCCGAGAACAAGGCCGAAGTCGTGGACGTGACGACGACCACGGGCAATGCGCAGGTCGTGCGAAACCTGACGCGCTTTGAAGGCACGTTCCGAACGGCAACGGCGGGCCGTTTCGCCTTCCTCCTCGACGTGGGCCGCGCCATGGGTTCGCGCCACTCGGTCGAGATCGACGGCAAGTCCTGCGTCGAGATCGCGAACCACTGGCTGCCGCCGACGGTTGGCTTCGTCGTCGATCTGCCGGCAGGCGAACATCAGGTGCGCATCCACGCCGACAAGGATGACTCTCCCTCTCTGCGCTTTGGCGCCGTGGGCGCAACCACGGCGTGGCGCTCACCGGTGGCCGATGCCATCGACTACGTCGTCATCGCCGGCCCCAGCGCGGACGAGGTGTTCGAGGGCTACCGCGAGATATCCGGCGCCACGCCGATGATGCCGCGCTGGGCCTATGGCTACATCCACACCCGCGAACGCTTCCATTCGTCGCAGGAGATCGTCGACACGCTGCGCGAGTTCCGCCGCCGCAAGCTCCCCGTCGACGTGATGGTGCAGGACTGGCAGTACTGGGGTCGCCACGGCTGGAACGCGATGCGCTTCGACGAGGCCCACTACCCCGATCCCGCTGCGTTGATGCGCGAGGTGCACGGCATGAACGGGCGGCTCATGCTGTCGGTGTGGGCCAAGATCGGGCGCGACACCGAGCTCGGCCGCAGCACCGCAGCCGCCGGCCACTACATCGACCAAACCGACTGGGTCGACTTCTTCGACCCGAAGGCCGCCGCCTTCTACTGGAACAACCAGCGCGAACGCCTGCTCAAGCTCGGCATCGACGCCTGGTGGCAGGACGCGACGGAACCCGAGAACGACGACCTGGTGGGCCGGCATACGGCGGCCGGCCGAGGTGAGCGCGTGCGCCTGGCCTACCCGTGGCACGTCACGCGCACCGTCTACGAGGGCCAGCGCGAGGCGGCGCCCAATCAGCGGGTGATGATCCTCACGCGCTCGGCCTTCCCCGGGCAGCACCGTCATGCGGCGGCCACCTGGTCGGGCGACATCGGCAACGACTGGGACACGCTCAAGCGGCAGATCCCCGCGGGCCTCAACATGGCCGCCGCCGGCTATGCCTACTGGACGGTCGACGCTGGCGGCTTCTTCCGCCCGGGCGACGGCCAGTACACCGACAAGGCCTACCACGAGCGCCTGATCCGCTGGTTCCAGTACGCGACCTTCCTGCCGCTGCAGCGCGTGCATGGCTACATGACCAACACCGAGTTCTGGCGCTATGGCGACACGGTGGAGACGGTGGCTCGCCAGTATCTGGAGCTGCGCTATCAGCTGCTGCCCTACCTCTACAGCCTGGCCCACGAGGTGCATGCGAAAGGCGCGCCGATCATGCGGCCGCTGGTGTTCGACTTCCCGCAGGACCAGCAGGCCCTGGACCAGGCGCACAGCTACATGTTCGGCCGCGCGCTGCATGTGGCGCCGGTGCTGGCGCCCGAGGTGTCGAGCTGGCCGGTCTACCTGCCGCAGGCTGCCGGTGGCTGGGTCGATTTCTGGACCGGGGAACGGCGCGCTGGTGGCCGCACGCATGACGTGGCGTCGCCGCTGGAGCGCGTGCCCCTGCACCTGCGCGCGGGCAGCATCCTGCCGCTCGGGCCGGTGCTGCAGTCCACCGCCGAGGCCACCGGTGAGGTGCTCGACCTCTACGTCGTGCCCGGCGCCGATGGTGCCTTCGACCTCTACGAGGACGGCGGCCTGGACTATGCCTACGAGAAGGGCGGGTTCAGCGTGATCCGCATGACCTGGGACGACCGCCGCGGCGTGCTGCGCCTGGCGTCGCGCAGCGGCCGCTTCGCGGGCATGCGTACGACCAAGCGCCTGCGCATCCACCGCATCGGCAACGGCGGGCCGACGCTGCAATCCACACCGCTGCGCGAGGTGGTCTACACCGGCCGCGCCGTGGAAATACGCCTGAGCTGAACGCTCGCCAAGACCAACACAGCCCACACATCTCCATGAAGACCACCCACCTCGCCATCGCCACGCTGGCCCTGGCCGCATCGGGCGCCCAGGCAGCCGACGCCGTCATCACTTCGCCCGATGGCCGCGTCGCGCTGCGCATCGCCGTCAACGGCGGCCAGTTCAGCGTCAACCGCAATGGCGAAGCCGTCATCGCCCCCTCACCGCTGGGGCTGGAGCTGGAAGGCCAGCCCCTCGGCGCGTTGACGCTGGAGTCACGCCAGGACGTCGCCGAAGACCGCGTCATTCCCCTCGTCGCCACGAAGGCGGCCACGGCGCGCGACCACTACCGCGGCGCGACGCTCACCTTCCGCGAGGCGGGCGCCGGCCGCCGCCTCTTCATTGATGCCCGCGCCTACGACGACGGCGTTGCCTTCCGCTACCGGCTCGAGGACAGCGGCCCCGTGAAGCTGCGCGGCGAACGCACGGCCTTCGTGCCGGACGGCGACCCGTCGTGCCTCGTCACGCCCACCGACGGTTCGCACGAGCAGCCGTTCGAACGGCTGCGCATCTCGCAGATGAAACCGGGTGCCGCCTACGACGTGCCGGTGGTCTGCGCCACGCCGTCGGGCCGCACGCACTACGCCATCACGCAGGCCAATCTGAAGGGCTATGCCGGCGCCTCGCTGCGGCGCGAAGGCGACGCGCTGCGCCTGCATCTGTCGGCCGTGCCGGGGCGGCCGGGCGCGGCCTTCGTCTCGCCGGGCGGGCTGACGACTGCCTGGCGTGCCGTCATGCTGGCCGACCAGGCCGGCAAGCTGATCGAGTCGCACCTCGTCGGCAACCTCAACCCGCCGCCCGAAGGTGATTTCAGCTGGGTCAAGCCCGGCAAGGCGGCATGGGACTGGTGGTCCGGCCCGCTGGTCGGCATGAAGCCCGACATGGGCGCCTACAAGCGCTTCATCGACTTCGCCGCCGAGTCCGGCTTCCCCTACTACTTGATCGACGCGAATTGGGCCTCGGGCCCGAGCGGCTGCTGCGACGCCAGCCCGGAGACCGACATCACCCGCCCGGCGAAGGGCATCGACATGGCCGAACTCGCGCGCTACGCCGAGGCCAAGGGCGTGGGCTTGCTGCTGTGGGCGCACTGGGCGCATGTGGACGCGCGCATGGACGAAGTGCTGGACACCTACGTCCGCTGGGGCATCAAGGGCGTCAAGGTCGACTTCATGAACCGTGACGACCAGCAGGTGGTGGACTTCTACGAGCGCATCGCCGCCGCCACCGCCAAGCGCAAGCTGCTGCTGGACCTGCACGGCGCCTACGTGCCTGCCGGCCTGCAGCGCACCTTTCCCAACTACATCACGCAGGAAGGCGTGCTCGGTGCCGAGTGGAGCAAGATGACCACGCGCACCACCCCCAGCCACAACGTGACCTTGCCGTACACGCGCATGCTGGTCGGCCCGATGGACTACACGCCCGGAGGCTTCCGCAACGCGACACCGGCCACCTTCGAGGTGCGCGCAGAAATGCCGCTGGTGCAGAACACGCGCGGCCRGGCGCTGGCGATGTATGTCGTCTACGACAGCCCGCTGCAGATGGTGTCCGACGACCCGACCGCCTACCGCGGCGAGCCCGGCTTCGACTTCATCAAGCGCGTGCCCACCGCCTGGGACGAAACCCGCTTCATCGCCGGCGAGCCGGGCCAGGACATCGTGCTGGCGCGCCGCCATGGCAAGACCTGGTACATCGGCGCAATGACAGGCGACGAGGCCCGCACGCAAAAGGTGTCGCTGGGCTTCCTGCCGGCCGGCAACTGGCGCGCCACGATCTGGCAGGACGGCGAGGTCGTGCGCGAAGTGCGCCGCACGCAGCGCAAGGTCACCCGCAAGGACGTGCTCAGCCTGTCCCTGGCCGCGGCTGGCGGCGCCGCCGTTGTGCTGGAGCCATTGCCTGCCCCGTGATCAACGCCGCAGCGCGATCACATCAACGATTCGATCCTGTTTTCCGTCATGAGCACGTGCAGTAAACGATCCTTTGTCCTTTCCATTCTTGCCGCTAGCGTCACGGCAGGTTGCGGAGGTGGCGGCACGGGTGGCGGCACGCCACCCCCGCCTCCATCGTCCGGCGGCGGGACGCCCTCGCCGCCTCCGCCTCCGCCCCCACCGCCTCCGCCGCCCCCTCCACCTGCTCCCCCGCCACCTGCGAGCGGCAGTGGCGGGACGACGTCTCCTGCCGGGACGTGGACGAGCGTGAAGTGGGGCGGCGGCGGCTACGTCACGGGCCTGGTCTTCCACCCGGCCACCGCCAACCTGCTGTATGCGCGCACCGACATCGGTGGCGCCTACCGATGGAACCAGGCCACGTCGTCCTGGACGCCCATCACCGACGGCCTGGGTTTCGGTGCGGTCGAGGCCCGTCACCACGGCGTCGAAAGCATGGCCGTCGATCCGAACAACGACCAACTCGTCTACATGGCCACCGGCATGTACGTGGCCGATGGCAACGGCCGCCTGTACATCTCCAGCGACCGTGGCGACCACTGGACCTACGTCGCCCTGCCCTTCTCCCTGGGCGGCAACAACCCCGGGCGGGCCATCGGCGAACGCCTGATGGTCGACCCCAACAAGCCGTCGACGCTGTTCTACGGCTCGCGCACGGCCGGCCTGTGGAAGAGCACCGACTCGGGCCTCAGCTGGGCCCAGGTCACGTCGCTGTCGACCCTCAAGATGACCCAGGACCAGCTCAACGCCAACGGCGGTACGGCCATGGGCGTCGAGACGGTCGTCTACGACACCGGCACCAAGGGCAGCGGCTCGGCCACGCAGACGATCTACGCGCCCATCGCGCCGGACTACGTCAGCCTGGCAGGCCTCGGCTCGAACCTGTACAGGTCGACGGACGGCGGCGCATCGTGGACTGCGGTGCCGACCCCGGTCTCCGGCTATCACATCCCGCACATGGCGCGCGCCGCGGACGGCATGTTCTACGTCGCGTTCACCAAGGACCCCGGGCCAGGCGCGGGTGGCCCCGCGCGGCTCTACAAGTTCGACGGCAGCAACTGGACCCTGCTGAAGGACCCGAACAGCGGCGGGACAGGAACGGGTCTCGGCCTCGGCGGCCTGTCCGTCTCCGGCACCGGCTCGAGCACGCGCATCGCCTTGGGCGTGACCAACACCTGGGGCAACTACAGCGGTCAGCAGGCCATTCAGTGGTCGAGCGACGCCGGCAAGACCTGGCGCGAGATCGCGGCCACCATGCCGCGTACGCCGGCCGACGGCTCCTTCTGGGGCTGGCCCGACGATGTCGAGATTGACCCGTTCAACGCCGACCGGGTGTTCCATGTCCATGGCGGCGGCGTCTGGGAAACCCGCAACGCTTCTTCGGCCACGCCGAGTTGGACCGAGGCCGTCGATGGCCTGGAGGAAACCGCGGTGCTGGGCCTGGCCACGCCGCCGGCCGGTGCCACGTATACATTGATCAACAGTTCGGGCGACGTCGGCCCCTGGGTGCACACCAACCTCGCGACCAAGCCGACGCTGACGCCGGGCACCAGCTGGAGCAACGGCTTTGCCGCCGACATGGCCTGGTCCGACCCGCAATACATCGCCAGCATCGGCGTCGTCCTCGGCACCAGTACCGGCTTCGGCGTGTGGTCCGGCGACGGGGGCAAGAGCTGGGCGAAGTTCGCCGCCTACCCGACGGGTGTCGCGGACAACAAGGGTGGTGAAGCCAGCATCGCCGTCACGGCGCGCAACAAGGCGGTCTGGGCGCCCGGCAACTCGGTGCCGTCGTACACCACGGACAACGGCGTCACCTGGGTCGCGACCAATCTGCCGGCGATCAACAGCGTCTTTCCCCGCGCCTATCGCCTGGCCGCGGATCGCAAGAATCCGAACAAGGTCTATGCCTACGACTCCGGTGGCCATTGGTGGGGCACGCCGGGCAAGGTCTACGTGTCGACGGATGGCGGCCACACGTTCACGCTGAGCCCCGGCTCGGTAGCTGCGGGGCTGGCCCCCAACTACTTCGGCAACACCTCGCTGGCGGTCAACCCCAACGCCGAGGGCGAGCTCTGGCTGGCCGATGGCAACGCCGTGTACCACTCGACCGATTCGGGCGCGACCTGGACCAAGCTCAGCAACTTCGCGTCGATCTTCATCGGCAATGCCTGGGCCGATGTGCAGGGCGCCTCGGCGGTGGCGCTCGGCAAGGCCAAGCCCGGCGCCGCGTACTCGGCGGCGGTCTATGTGGTGGGCGTGGTGGGCGGCGTGTGGGGCGTCTACCGCTCCGACGACGCTGGCGCCACCTGGACCCGCTTCAACGACGACGCACACCAGTTCGGCGGCATCGGCGTGATGGCGGCCGACCAGAACGTCGATGGCCGTATCTACGTCAGCGGCACCGGCCGAGGCCTGCTGTACAGCAACTGAACCCCGCTACCTTCACTTCCTCATTCCGAATCGCCCATGAACAAGACAAACGCGACAGCCACCACCTCGGCCGATGAACCGGCGCGCCGCAGCTTCGTGCGCACCGTGGCTGGCGCCGGGCTGGCCGCCATGGCCGGCGGGTCGACGGCAGCTACCGCCGGCTCCTCTGCCAAGGTCTCCGCCACCGGCGCTCCCGAGCCCGGCCTGCCCTTCCACGCCTGGGCCGCCACGCCGCCGATGGGCTGGAACAGCTGGGACGCCTTCGGCGCCAGCGTCACCGAAGCCGAGTACCTGGACAACGCGCGCATCCTGGCCGAGCGCTTCCTGCCCTTCGGCTACGACACCGCCACCGTCGACATCCAGTGGTACGAGGCGGGCGCCACATCGGGCTGGTACCGGAACTTCGCGCCGCTGGTGCTGGACGGCAACGGCCGCCCGCAGCCCGCACCCAACCGTTTCCCCAGCGCTGCCGGCGGCCGCGGCTTCGCGCCGCTCGCCGCCCAGGTGCACGCAATGGGCCTGCGCTTCGGTGTGCACATCATGCGCGGCATCCCGCGCCAGGCGGTCGGGCTGGAGCTGCCCATCGCCGGCAGCAAGTACCGCTGCAACGAGGTGGCCAACGCCGGCTCGACCTGCGCCTGGAACACCGACATGTGCGGCGTGAACCCCGAACACCCCGGCGCCTTCGACTGGTATCGCGCCTGGTTCGCCCAGCTGGCCGACTGGGGCGTGGACTTCGTCAAGGTCGACGACATTGCCGCGCCCAACTACCAGGCCAAGGAAGTCGAGCTGATCCGCCGCGCCATTGACGCCACCGGCCGACGCATGGTGCTGAGCCTGTCGCCCGGCCCGGCGCATCTGGAGCAGGCGGCGCACTTGCAGGCCCACGCCAACCAATGGCGCGTCTGCAACGACTTCTGGGACACCTGGCCCCAGCTGCGCGACAACCTGGTGAACCTGGTGAAGTGGGCGCCGCACGCCCGCGCCGGTGCCTGGCCCGATGCCGACATGCTGCCCGTCGGCAAGATCGGCCTGCGCAACTACGACGACAAAGGCCGCGGCGAGCGCGATACCGGTTTCACGCGTGACGAGCAGTTGATGATGCTCACCGCCTGGACCTGCGCGCGCAGCCCGCTCATCCTCGGCAACGACCTGCGCAAGCTCGACGACTGGACGCTGCGCCTGGTGACCAACCCCGAGGTGCTGGCGCTGCTGCGCGTGCCCGGGGCACGCGAGTGGCACTCGGTGGCACAGGGCCACCGCTTCGTCTGCACCGGTCCGCAAGGCACCTGGGCGGCATGGCTGAACACCGGCGACGCGCCATGGCAGGTGCCGCTGCCCGCTTGGCTGCCGGACGCCAGCCGCGACTGCTGGGCACGCGCGGATCTGCCCGCAGGCACCCGCGTGCTCACCATCCCACCCCATGGCGCGCGCCTCGTGCGCTGTGCTTGAACACCTGACTGCGAGTTGTCATGAAACGTCGAGACCTCTTCGGCCTGATGGCCTGCGCTGCGGCGGGCACGCAGGCGGCCCCCACCGGCAAGGCCGGCCCCCATCCTTCGGCGCTGGACGCCGCCGGGCAGCTGCGTGCCCTGCCCATGGACGGGCCACCCGACGGCTTCGGCTGGCTGCGCGTCGCCGAGGGCCTGCAGTTCCGCTCTGGCGGGCTGACCAAGAGCGTGCTCTTCTACGGCCCGGGCCTGGTGCGCGTGGCCGCCCACCTCGGCCAGGCCCACACCGCCCAGCCCAGCCTCGTCGTCGGGGCGCGGCCGCAAGCCGTTGCCTTCGACGTGCAGGAGACCGGTGACCAGCTCGCGCTCACCGGCGCAGGCCTGCGCATCACGGTGGACAAGCGCAGCGGGGCGCTGGCCTTCTTCGCCGCCGACGGCCGGCCGCTGACGCGCGAGCGCGAGCAGGCACCCATCGAACTCAAGCAAGTCGAGATCGCCGGCAGTCCCACCTACACACTGACGCAGACCTTCACGCTGACGCCCGACGAGTCCCTCTACGGCCTGGGCCAGTACGACGAACCCTACATGGACTACCGCGGTCGCGACGTGCTGATGGTGCAGACCAACATCGGCATCGTCGTGCCCTTCCTGGTGTCCACGCGGCGCTGGGGCCTGCTGCTGGACGTCTATTCCAAGATGACGTTCCGCGACCGGCCCGAGGGCATGAGCTTCACGGCCGAGAGCGCGCCGGCCGGTGCCGACTACTACCTCACGGCCGGCCCCGACATGGACGCCGTCATCCGCGGCTACCGCCACCTGACCGGAAGCGCGCCGATGTTCCCCAAGGCCGCCCTGGGGCTGTTCATGAGCAAGGAGCGCTACCAGACCCAGCAGCAACTGCTGGACGTCGTCAAGCGCTTCCGCGCCGACCACTTCCCGCTCGACTACATCGTGCAGGACTGGCAGTACTGGGGCGGCGAGAAGAACGGCGTCTGGGACGGCAAGTGGAGCGGCATGGTCTGGGACGCCGAGCGCTTCCCTGACCCCGCCGGCATGGCGCGCGAGCTGCACGGCAAGCTCAACGTCAAGCTGATGGCCTCCATCTGGCCGAGCGTCGGCAACGACACGGACCTGGCCCGCGAGCTGGATGCCAAGAAGCTGCGCTTCGAGCCGCTGCACTGGATCTCCAAGAAGGCGCGCATCTACGACGCCTTCAGCGCCGAGGGTCGCCGCATCTACTTCAAGCATGCCAAGAAGGGGCTGCTGGACATCGGCGTGGATGCCTTGTGGATGGACGGCACCGAGGTCGAGGTGGGCGGCGCAGCCCACGACGCGCGCGAGGTCGAGGCCGACATCAAGAAGCTGGGCATGACCGCGATGGGCGACACCACGCGCTACCTCAACGTCTACACGCTGGTGACGACGCGCGGCGTCTACGAGGGCCAGCGCGCCGCGAAGGACCTGGGCGGCAAGCGCGTGCTGACGCTGACGCGCTCCGCCTGGGCCGGACAGCAGCGCTATGCGGCCATGTCCTGGTCCGGCGACACGACGGCCTCCTGGACCACGTTCCGTGCGCAGATCGCCGGCGGCCTCAACGTCGCGATGGCCGGCCAACCCTACTGGACGCAGGACACCGGCGGCTTCTTCGTCAACTACGGCGGCGGCCAGCACAACCCGTCCTGGCGCGAGCTGTACGCGCGCTGGAACCAGTTCGGCATCTTCAACCCGGTCTACCGCATCCACGGCACCAACGTCGACCGCGAGCCCTACCTGTTCAAGACGCTGGACCCGCAGGTCTACGCCTCGCTGCTGAGCGCCGCGCAGCTGCGCATGCGCCTGCTGCCCTATCTCTACGGCCTGGCCTGGCGCAGCACGCAGGACGGCTACACGATGATGCGCGGCCTGGCCATGGACTTCCCCGACCAGCCGGCGCTGCGCAAGGTCGACGACACCTACATGTTCGGCCCCGCCTTCCTGGTGCAGCCGATCACGCGGGCCATGTTCCATCCCGAGGCCCCGCCGCCGCTGACCGTGCCGGCCACGCAGCTGCGCACCCCCGACGGCCAGCGCGGCCTGGTGCTGGAGTACTTCGACGGCATGAACTTCGAGAAGCCGGCGAGCCGCACTGTCGACACCGTCGTGGCCCACCACTGGCCCGATCCGCCGCTGGGCAGCATCCCGCCGGGGCTGAAGGGCCTGAGCAACTTCTCGGTGCGCTGGACAGGCGAGATCACCGTGCCGGAGAGCGGCGAGTACGAACTGGGCGTCGAGGGCGACGATGGCTTCCGCATGTGGCTGGACGACAAGCTGGCCGTCGACGACTGGGCCATGGGCGCCGCCCGCTTCAAGGGTCAGGTCATGACGCTGCGCGAAGGCCAGGTGCTGAAGGTTCGCGTGGACTTCTTCCAGGCAAGCGGCGGCCGCGCGCTGCGCCTGGCTTGGCGCACGCCCTCCCAGCGGCGCGAGGCGGCCGAGGCCCAGCGCAAGATCGACCAGAGCCAGGCCACGCTGCTGCCGGCGGGCTGTGACTGGTTCGACTTCTGGACCGGCAAGCAGCACACCGGGGGTGGCCGCGTTGAGCGCGACTACACGCTGGACCAGTTCCCGCTGTTCGTGCGCGCCGGCTCGGTCGTGCCGCTGGGCCCCGTCGTCGAGCACACCGGCCARGACCGCGACGCGCCGTGGGAGATCCGCATCTACCCCGGCGCCAACGCAAGCTTCACGCTCTACGACGACGACGGCGAGACCTACCGCTACGAACGCGGCGAGCGCGCCACCACCGCGCTGCGCTGGGACGACGCGCGCCGCACGCTGCATGTGGGCGCCCGGCAGGGTCGCTTTCCCGGCATGGTCGCGCGCCGCGAGCTGAACGTGCGCCTGATGGCGTCGCCTGGGCAGGGCGAGCAGACGCGCACCGCGCAGTACGACGGCCGCGGCCTGGCGCTCCACTTTTCCAAAGAACACGAGGCACGATCACCATGAAGAGGACCCTGCTGGCCTGCGCCCTCGCGCTAGCCACCCTCCAACCCACCCTCGCCCAGGACGCCAAGAGCCCGCAAGGTCGCCCAGACTGGCCCGGCGCCGGCCGGCTGTTCGCCGGGGTCAACTACCAGCCCGTGGACCGCACGCTGGAACAGGTGAAGTCCGACGTCGCGTTGATGAAGCAGTCCGGCTTCAGGGTCGTGCGCATGGGCGATCTGGCCTGGGACTATTTCGAGCCCGAGGAGGGGAAGTTCGACTTCAAGCACTTCGACGCCGTGATGGCCGAGGTGCATGCCGCCCGCATCCAGGTCATTCTCGACATCCCCGGCGCGCCGGCACCGATGTGGCTGCACCACAAGTACCCCGGTGTGGACATCGTCAACCAGGCCGGCACGCGCCTGGCGCCGGCCGAGCGCTACATGGACAACACCGCCGACCCGGACTACCGGCGCCTGGCCACCCGCATGGCCGACACGCTGGTCAAGCGCTATGCCAAGCACCCCGCCTTGCTCGCCGTGGGCTATGACAACGAGATCGGCAACGGCTTCATGTCCTACTCCGAGGCCGACCGCAAGCGCTTCGTCGAATGGCTGAAGAAGCGCTACGGCAGCATCGAGACGCTGAACAAGGCCTGGGCCACGCAGCGTTGGTCGCGCCGCATCGGCAAGTGGGACGAGGTGCGCCTGCCCCTGGCCGACGGCCCTGGGCCCGCCGAGCGCTACCTTGACCTGCGGCGCTTCTGGTCCGACATGACCCTCGCCACGCTGGCCGACCGGGAGGCGGTGCGACGCAAGCACACGCCGGACAAACCGGTGCTGTCCAACTACTGGGACTGGTCCGGCCGCAAGGGCTTCGACTACCTGGGCAGCTACCGCGATCACACCACCTTCGGCGCGATGGGCTTCTATGCCGGCGACGCCATCAACGGCGGCTGGGAGGCGGCGCTGATCAAGGGCGGCATGACGGTGCCCACCTGGTTCAACGAGTTCACGGCCGGGGGCGGCGGCTCCTACGGCAGCAAGGGCTGGTCGCGCATGTGGGCGCACTTCGTGCTGCTGATGGGCGGACAGGCCTCGCTCGCCTGGACCTTCAACAGCCACCTCGGCGGCGAGGAGCAGGCGCTGTGGGGCCTGATCGACCACGACGGCCGACCCTCGTGGCGGCTGGCCGAATGGGCCCGCATTGCCGGCGACTACGCCAAGCTGGAGAAGCTCGGCTTCCCGCGCCAGGTCGAGCCCAAGGTGGCCATCGCTTATTCCTTCGACAACGTGCATGCCACCAGCCCCAACGGCCCGAGCAACACGGTGCGCCAGTACATCAAGGCGCCCTACATCAAGCAGGCGCACGGCGCCTTCGAGCCGCTGTTGAAGGACAACATCGACGTGGCCGTCATCAAGCTCACGTACGAGGACCTCAGCCGCTATCGGCTGATCATCCTGCCGGGCATGTACCTGCTGGACAAGGCCGCCACCGAAGCGGTGCGCAAGTTCGTCGCCGAAGGTGGCACGGTCGTCATGACGGCGCAGTCGGCCAAGGTGGACGACAACAACCAATGGCACGCCACGCCCAAACCCGCCGGCCTGACCGACGTCTTCGGCCTGCGCACCAACGAGTTCTACGACTGGGTTGGCACGGTCAAGCTGGGCGACGAGGAGATCAAGGGCACGGTCAACCACTTCGAGGTGCTTGAGCCCTCCACCGCCCAGGTGCTGGCGCGCTTCAGCAACTTCGACGGCCAGCCCCCGGCGATCACGGTCAACAGCTTCGGCAAGGGCCGGGCCATCTACGTCGCCACCACGGCGCAGGCGCCGATCATGAAGCCGCTGCTGCGCCAGCTCTACACCGAGCTGGGCATAGCGCCCGGCCCCAAGACGCCGGACGGCGTGTACGCCCGCGCCGTCGACGGCCGCGTGCTCTACGTCAACACCAACTGGACGCCGGTGGACGTGCCGATCAGCGGCGCGATGCAGGGCGTGCTGGGCGGCCAGCGTTGGGACAAGACGCTGAAGCTGGAGGCGCTTGGCGTGGAAATGCTGGAACCCCGGAATTGAAGATGGCCCCCGAGAGACGAGAACGAACCCGATGAAGAAGAAGACCTCCGCTCTGCTGCTGGCCCTGCTTGCCGCTACCGCCCAGGCCGATGTACGCCTGGCCGAAGTGTTCGGCGAGCACATGGTGCTGCAGCGCGACCGCCCGCTGAACATCTGGGGCCAAGCGACACCCGGCAAGACGCTGAGCATCGAGCTCGGCGGCCGCAGCGGCACGGCCCGCGTCGGCGCCGACGGCCGCTGGCGTGTGCAGCTGGCCCCGCTGCCGGCCGGCGGCCCGCACCGCCTCGTCGTCAAGGGCGACCAGACCGTGGCGCTGAACGACGTGCTGATCGGCGATGTCTGGCTGCTCGGCGGTCAGTCGAACATGGAGTGGCCGCTGGCGCAAACCGACACGGGCCCGCAGGAAGTGGCCTCGCCGCAAAACGCACAACTGCGCCACCTGCGCGTGCCGCTGCGTGCCAGCGTGCAACCCGAAACCGACATCGCGCCCGCGCCCTGGGTCGTTGCGGAGCCCGGCCGCGTGGCCGAGTTCAGCGCCGTCGGCTACCACTTCGCGCGCCAGATGCAGGCCGTGCAGGGCGTGCCCATCGGCCTGATCAACACCGCCTGGGGCGGCTCCATGCTGGAGACCTGGATGAGTCGCGACGCGGCGCTGCGCGACCCCGACCTCGCACCCGCGGTGCGCGCCTTGCCGGCCGACAACGCTGCCTTCACCGCGGCGCTGGGCCAACGCATGTTGCCCCGCATCGCCGCCTGGCAGAAGGGTCTGCCGCTGGACGGCGCGGACGCCTCGGGCTGGTCTGCCGCTGCCGACATCGACGCCGACTGGCCCACGCTCAAGGCGCCAGGCAATTGGGAAGGCCAGGGGCTGGCCGACGTCGACGGCGTCGTCTGGATGCGCAAGCGTGTCGAGCTGAAGCCGGCTCAGGCCGCGGGAGCCGCTGAGCTGCACCTGGCCAAGGTGGACGACTGCGACGAGGTCTGGGTCAACGGCCAGAAGGTCGGCGGCCAGTGCGGCTGGGAGCAGGCGCGCCACTACACGCTGCCGGCCGGCCTGCTGCGCGCGGGCGCCAACTGGATCGCCGTGCGGGTGACCGACACCGGCGGGGGCGGCGGCATCTATGGCGACGCAGCCGACCTGCGCCTGGACACGACCGCCGGCGCGGTGTCGCTCGTCGGCCCCTGGCGGGCACGCGTCGAGACGCTCGTGGTGGCCGGCGGCCCCGTGGCGAACAACGCCCCGGCCCTGGGCCACAACGGCCTCGTCGCACCGTTGCAAGGCCTGTCCGTGCGCGGCGTGCTCTGGTACCAGGGCGAAGAAAACTCCGGGCGCGCGGCGGCCTATGCCGACGGCTTCAAGCGCCTCATCCAGGACTGGCGCAACCAGTTTGGCGATGCCAAGCTGCCCTTCTTGTTCGTGCAACTGGCCTCGTGGCGGCCCATGGCCGAGAACCGCCCCGACGGCAACGGCTGGGCCGAACTGCGCGCCAGCCAGGCCGCGGCCCTGGCCCTGCCTCACACCGGCATGGCCACGGCGATCGACGTGGGCGATGCCATCGACATTCATCCCCGCAACAAGCGCACCGTGGGCCAGCGCCTGGCCGCGCTGGCGATGCACGAGCTGGGCCTGCGCACCGCCCCGGCCACAGGCCCTCGCCTGACCGGCCACCAGTCGAAAGGCGGCGAATTCGAGCTGCGCTTCGACACCACCGCCGGCGGCCTGCGCACGGCACGCACGGGCGAGCCGCTGCGCGGCTTCTACCTGGCGGGCGCCGACCAGCGCTGGGTGCCGGCCGAAGCCCGCTTCGACGGCGACCGCATCGTGCTGCGTAGCGCTGCTGTGCCGTCGCCTGTCGCCGCGCGCTATGCCTGGGTCAACAACGCCAGCGAAGCCAATGTGATCGGCGGCGACGGCCTGCCGCTGCCGCCGCTGCGCACCGACGACTGGCCGCTCGAATCCGCCGGCCGCCGCTACGGGCGCTGAGCCCGACGCCCGTTCGACGCACCGCTCCAGAACGACGCTCTTCCCATCCCTCCAAAGAAACCTCCACATGCACCGCCTGATCCGACGCGCCGCTCGTGCCGTCGCACTGCTCTGCTTCATCGCCACCACGCCCGCCCATGCCGACGGCACGTTGAAGCTGGAAGCTCCCAAGCCCAATGTCGCGCCGACCCCACCGATGGGCTGGAACTCCTGGAACAAGTTCAAGTGCGAAGTTAGCGAAAAGCTGATCCGCGAACAGGCCGATGCGATGGCCGCCACGGGCATGAAGGACGCCGGCTATCAATACCTCGTCATCGACGACTGCTGGCAGAAAAGCCGCGACGCCGACGGCAACATCCAAGCCGATCCGAAGCGCTTCCCGTCCGGCATCAAGGCACTCGCCGACTACGTGCATGCCAAAGGTCTGAAGTTCGGCCTGTATTCCGACGCTGGCTCTCTGACCTGCGAAGGCCGCCCCGGCAGCGCCGGCCACGAGTTCCAGGACGCTCGCCAGTACGCCAAATGGGGAGTCGACTACCTGAAGTACGACTGGTGCCACACCGGCACCCGGAACGCCGAGGCGGCCTACACCATCATGGCCAAGGCGCTGCGCGACTCGGGCCGCGACATCGTGCTGTCCATCTGCGAATGGGGCACCGACCATCCCGAGCGCTGGGGCCCGACGGTGGGCCACCTGTGGCGCACCACCCACGACATCTACGACGGTTGGGAAAGCACGAAGGACCGTGGGAATGGCATGACCAACATCCTGGACATGCAAGCCGCGCGCGGGGGGCAGTCGGCTCCAAATGCCTGGAACGACCCCGACATGCTGGAAGTGGGCAACGGCGGAATGACGACGACCGAGTACGAATCGCACTTCTCGCTGTGGGCCATGCTCGCCGCGCCGCTGATCGCCGGCAACGACCTGTCAAGGATGGACGCCGACACGCTGCGCATCCTCACCAACAAGGACGTCATCGCCATCGACCAGGATCCGCTGGGCCAGCAAGGCCGCCGCGCGCTGAAGGACGGCGACCTCGAGGTCTGGATCCGTCCGCTGGCAGGCGGCGAGCACGCCGCAGTGCTGTTCAACCGCAGCAAGACGCCGGCCGACATGAAGGTGTCTTGGGAACAGCTCCAGTTGCCCGTCGACCAGAAGGCCGACGTGAAGGACCTGTGGAGCAAGAAGGTCACGAAGGGCGTGCGTGGCAGCTACGGCGGCAAGGTTGCGCCGCATGGCGTGATCATGTTTCGCATCAAGGCCGCGCCATGACAGCCCGGTGAACGCCCGCCATCCGACCTGAGGACGCCCCGAGTCGCAGCAGAGGGACGCGCCATGAGCGTGCACACGGCAGCACCATGCCTATTTGTTTTTAATTGTTGACCCAAACCCGGACCAACAATTTCGTGGAGATTTCCATGCGTGACAATATTTCCTTGTCATTTATATGTCTGTTATTGACTGTCGGATACAACGGCGTGCTCGCATCACCGCCARAGCAGCGCATTACGCTGCAAGGCGATGCGGGCGGGAAGCGTTTTGACGGCATTGGCGTCGTCGATGGGGGCGGGGCCACTTCGGTCTTGTTGAAGGACTATCCGGAACCCCAGCGCAGCCAGATTCTTGATTTGATCTACAAGCCCAAGTTCGGCGCTTCCGTCAGCGCGCTGTACGTCGAAATTCCCGGCGATGGCAATTCTACGCAGGGCTCCATGCCCAGTCATATGCACAGGCGCGATGACTTGAATTATTCGCGCGGTTATATATGGTGGGTTATGCAGGAGGCCAAAAAGCGCAATCCGAAACTCTCGCTTGATGCGACTGCCTGGAGCGCGCCCGGCTGGCTGGGCGACCAGGGCCCGGTGTTTGCAAAACAAGCCGGCAGCGACGACAAGGGCGACCGCAACTTCTTTTCGCAAGACACGGCCAACTACTACGTGACGTGGCTCCAGGGCCTGCGCCAGGTATATGGGCTGGAGCTGGACGCGATCGGCATTCGCAATGAAAAGGGTGTGAGCTATGCCTTCAGCAAGGCGCTGCGCACGACGTTGACGGCGAATGGTTTCAAGTCGACAAAAATTCATGCCTTTGACAATTGGCCGGACGATTGGAAATTCAATTTTGTGAACGACCTGGTGACGGATAAAGACTTGCGCGACTCGATCGACATCATCGGCGCCCATATCAATCCGCCCAAGTCGTTTACGCCGGCATCTGTGCGCGGGTTGGCCGAACGCCTCGACAAGCCGATCTGGAATACCGAGCAGCATGTGTACAAGGCTGGCTACGACGGCCTGATCTCGATGGTGCAGGGTTTCAACGAGAATTTTTTTCGCAGCGGCGCCACCAAGGTCATCAACTGGTATGGCATTGCCGGCCTGTACACCATGACCCCGTATTCCGGAGAGAAAGAAGCGGCCATACGGGCAAACTGGCCTTGGAGTGCGCATTACCAGCTCAACCCCGCGCTTTGGGGTTATGCCCATTACGGCCAATTCACCGAAATCGGCTGGAGCTACCTCAATGGTGGTAGTGGCGACCTGACGGCGGGCGGAACTTTTGTCACTCTGAAATCGCCAGCTGGCGACTACAGCGTCATTTTGGAAACCAAAAATGCCACGGCCTCACAACAGGTCCGTTTTGAAATTGGCGGCGGCCTGTCGTCGAATAAGCTGGCAGTCTGGCGCAGCAATGAGAAGGAGCACTTCGTACGGCAGGATGACCTGGAACCGGTCAATGGCGTCGTGACGCTCACCCTCGATCCGCAGGCTGTCTATTCACTGACGACCACCCGCGGGCAGCGCAAGGGCGGTTTCGACAAGATCCCGGAGATCAAGGCGTTCCCCTTCCCCTATTACGAAACCTTCGAGCAATACGCCGATCCGAAGCAATGGGGTTATTTGCCGCGCTACTTCTCCGACATCAGCGGTGCCTTCGAGTTGACCGCTTGTCCAGGGGGCAAGGGTCGTTGCCTGCGTCAGATGACGCCAGTGCCAACGATCTCGTGGGGGCCTGATTGGCAGCCGTACACCATCGTTGGCGACGACGCCTGGCAAGACTACGAAGTCAGCACCGACGTGTATCTGCAGCCTGGCGACGCGGCCGCGGTGATGGGACGTGTGAACCACGTTGGCACCGGTTTCGGTGTCATCCCCAAGGGCTACTTCGCGCAACTGAACGACAGCGGGGAACTGCGGTTGGTGGTCGTTCGCGGCAAGGTTGACCCGAAGAAGCTGGAAGGCGACGCCGAGCAGCAGGCCTTGATCAAGGCGCAAAACGACAGCAATGCTGGTGGCGAAAAAGTGCTCGCGACGATGCAGTTAGCGGGCATCGCGCCAGCTCAGTGGCACAAGTTGGCGCTGCGTTTCAGCGGTTCCACCATCACCGCCGTCGTTGATGGCAAAGCGGTACTGAGTGCGACCGACACGCTGTACGGCAAGGGCATGGCGGGTCTGATGGCGGGCGCATCGAAGAACCGGGTCAGCACGCCGTACTTCGACAATGT
Source organism: Roseateles sp. P5_E8 (assembly GCF_054177665.1). Classification (NCBI taxonomy): domain Bacteria; kingdom Pseudomonadati; phylum Pseudomonadota; class Betaproteobacteria; order Burkholderiales; family Sphaerotilaceae; genus Roseateles; species Roseateles sp. P5_E8. The sequence goes on from NZ_JBGCUM010000012.1 coordinate 57,653, forward strand.
GCTGATCAACAGACTGGATGGCAGTTTGCCTAAGCCAGCGACCGCCATCGCTGGACAGCGTTCGATTTATCCAAGCTCGGCGCGGTGAACTTATGCGGTCGATCATTTGCATTGGCAGTCCCGGCCGGCCCCCTGGAACCATGAAGCTCCAGCACATGGGCACCACCTGCGCCGTCGCGATCGTCACCTTCGCGCCGTTGGCCTCGCAGGCCCGCAGCGGCGACGGTCGCGCTGACTGGACGGGCGCCGGCCAGCTCTTCGTCGGCACCAACTGCCCCGCCATCACGCCTGAACACTCCGCCCGGCTCAACGAAGTAGCGCGGGCCGTCGTCTGGCAAGTGCTGGCAGAGAGAGGCGCGCCATGAGGGTGAAGTCACTGCTGGTCGCGCTGGCGATCCTGGCCTGCGGTGCGCAGGCCGAGACGCTGGCCGTGAAGGACGCGAGGTCTCTGGAGGCCGCCCTGCTGCAGGCGCGGACCGACAAACGCATCCACCGCATCGAGCTAGCAAGCGGCAGCTACGCGCTTGCCGCGCCCCTTGTCATCGACGAGGTGCTGTCAGGCACGGCCGACGAGCCCTTCGTTCTGGCAGCGGCGCCCGGCGCGCAGCCGATGCTGAGCGGCGCGGTGTCGTTGCCCCCGCTGCACTGGGAAGGATGGAAGGGCGGCGTCTGGCGGGCCCGATATGCCGGCCCGTCGTTCCAGCGCCTGTGGCTGGGCCAGGTCCCGCTGGTGCGTGCCCGTTACCCCAACTTCGACCCGACTCAGCCCGGCTTCGGCGGTGCGCAAGACGCCACCTCGCCAGAGCGCGTGGCGCGCTGGCACAACCCGCAAGCTGCTGTGCTGCATGCGCTGCACGGCTACCAGTGGGGCGGTTTGCAGGTGCCCATCCTCGGCAAGAAGCCCGATGGCAGCCTCGACTACGGCGAGCAGGTCGGCAACAACCGCGCAATGCCGCCCAGCGACAGGGACCGCTACGTCGAGAACGTGCTGGAAGAGCTGGACGCACCGGGCGAGTGGTTCCACGACCGCAAGGATGGCTGGCTGTACTTCAAGCCGCTGGCCGGGGCTAAGCCGTCGGCGCGTGGCTTTCGCGCCGGCGTGCACGAGGCGCTGATTCGCATCGAAGGCCGGGGCGAGGCCGTGAAGCATGTGCGCGTGCAGCACATCATCTTCCGCGAAACGGAGCCCACCTTCCTGAAGGCCACCGAGCCGCTGCTGCGCTCGGACTGGAAGTTCTACCGCGTCGGCGCGGTGACCATCGAGAACGCCGCCGACGTTCGCATTGAGGGCTCCGAGTTCGTCGACCTCGGCGGCCATGCCGTGGTCGTCAGCGGCCGCGCGCAGCGCGTGACCGTCTCGGGCAATCACATCCACGACATCGGCGGCACTGCCGTGGCTTTCGTCGGCCGGCCCGAGGCCGTGCGCTCACCGCTGTTCGAGTACCACGAGCGGCTGGAGGTCGCGGCCATCGACCGCACGCCCGGCCCGAAGTCCGACGCCTATCCCAAGGACTCCGAGGCCAGCGACAACCTCATCCACGACATCGGCCAGATCGACCGTCAGGCCACGGGCGTGCAGCTGTCGATGGCGGCGCGCATCACGGTCGACCACAACAGCATCTACCGCATGCCGCGTGCCGGCATCAACATCGGCGACGGCACCTGGGGCGGGCACCGCCTCACCCACAACGACGTGTTCGACACCGTGCGCCTGACCGGTGACCACGGCAGCTTCAACAGCTGGGGCCGCGACCGCTTCTGGCACCCCGACCGCGCCGAGATGGACAGACGCGCCGCGGCCCACCCCGAGCTGGCGCTGCTGGATGCCGTCGAGCCCATCCTCATGCGGCGCAACCGCTGGCGCTGCGACCACGGCTGGGACGTGGATCTGGACGACGGCGCCTCCAACTACGTCATCGAAGAGAACCTGATGCTGGCCGGCGGGCTGAAACTGCGCGAGGGCTTCCAGCGCATCGTGCGCAACAACATCCTCGTCAACGGCAGCTTCCATCCGCATGTGTGGTTCGACAACGGCGGCGACGTCTTCGAGTCCAACCTCGTCATGGCGGCACACCAGCCTGTCGAGATCAAGCGTTGGGGGCGCAGCGTCAACCGCAACTTCTTCGTCACCGAGGCGGACCTGCGGGCGGCCCAGGCGCGCGGCACCGACGCAGACTCGGTCGCTGGCGATCCACGCTTTGCCGCACCCGCGCGTGGCGACTACACGGTCACGAACGCAGCTCTCGCCGAGCGCGTCGGCTTCGTCAACTTCCCCATGGATGACTTCGGCGTGCGCCCAACGCGGCTGAAGGCGCTGGCGCAGCAACCCGCTTTCCCGCTGCCCAGACAGCTCAGCCAGGCCGCGCCGCTACAAGCCGTACAGCAGCTGCATGGCCTGAGCCTCAAGCCCGTCGAGACGCTGGGCGAGCAATCGGCCGCCGGTCTGGGCGACAAGGCCGGCGTCATCGTGCTAAGCGTCGAGGCAGGCAGCGCCGGCGATACGGCCGGCTTCAAGCCACGTGACGTCATCGTCGGTGTGGAGAAGGCGGGCGCCATCGCCGATGTGGCGGCGCTGCGGGTCTTGCTGGCCGAGGGGACAGACCTCGTCATCGTCCGCAACCAGGCCCGTATCCGCCTGCACTGGCCCGGCCCCGCAAAACCATAAAAGTCGAACACGCCCGTCATCGGGCAGGGAGAAAAAAGATGAGCCAACAATCTCCGCAGCGGGCATCCGCGCTGGAAATCAGCGGCCTGGTGAAGCGCTTCGGCGGCCTGCCCGCCGTGGACCAACTCAGCCTCAGCATCCCGCAGGGCGAGTTCCATGCGCTGCTTGGGCCCAACGGCGCCGGCAAGACGACCACGCTGCGCATGGTGGCCGGGCTGCTGCGACCCGACGAGGGCAGCGTGCACATCCTCGGGCACGACGTCGCGCTTGATCCCATCGAAGCCAAACGCCAGCTGGCCTTCCTGCCCGACGACCCGCTGCTTTACGGCAAGCTGCGCCCGCTGGAATACCTGGAGTTCGTGGCCGGCCTGTGGGGCATCGAGCCTGGCGTGGCCGCGCCGCGCGCCGAGGAGCTGCTGCGCTGGCTGGACCTGTGGACCCACACCGGCGAGATCACCGAAGGCTTCTCGCGTGGCATGCGCCAGAAGCTGGCGCTGGCCGGTGCGCTCATTCACGACCCGCAGCTGCTGATCCTGGACGAGCCGCTCACCGGGCTGGACGCGGCGGCGGCGCGCCAGGTGAAGGACCTGCTGGTCGAGCGAGTCAAGCAGGGTCACACGGTCATCCTCACCACGCACATCCTGGAGATCGCCGAGCGGCTGGCGCAGCGCATCAGCATCATCCATCGCGGCCGTATCACCGCCCAGGGCACGCTGGACGAACTGCGCGCCCGTGCGTCGACCGGCGGCGGGCCGGGCGGGACGCTGGAAGACGTGTTCCTGCAGCTCACGAGCGTGGCATGACGGCGCTGCTGGCGTTGCGTCCGGGCTCCGTGCTGTGGCTTCTCCGTCACGAGCTCCGGCTGGGCTGGCGCGGCACGGGCAAGCAGATGGCCCGTGGGCTGCTGGGGTTCGCCGTCGCACTGAGCGCGGCGCTGCACGTCGGCGCCTACTTGCTTCTGCGCATGTGGCCAGCCGGCAGCGGGCAGCTTGTGCTGACCATGTTGATCTGCGCGGCGGCCTGGATCACCATCAGCCTGATGCTCGCGCAGGCCATCCTGCAGTCCGTTGAGGCGCTGTTCGACCGCGGTGACCTGGACCTGCTGCTGTCGTCACCCGTGGCGACACACGTTGTCTTCATCGTGCGAGGCCTGGGCATCGTCGCCAACATCAGTGCGCTGTTCCTGTTCCTGCTGGCGCCGTTCGCGCACGTGGGCCTGTTCCTCGGGCACCCGCAGTTGCTCGGCATCTACCTGGCGGTGCCGGCACTGGCGCTGGCGACCACCGCGCTGGGCCTGGCACTCACGCTGGCGCTGGTCCGTGTGCTCGGCGCCCGCCGGGCCCGCATCGCGGCGCAGGTGCTGGTCACGCTGATGGGCGGGGCGTCGGTCGTGCTGTGGCAGTTGCCCAACGTGATCAGCGCTGCCGATCTGCAGCAACTGCTTGCCAGGCTGATCCGCTGGGTCGAGCCAGGCGGTCCGCTGGCGCCGGACAGTCCAGTCTGGTTTCCGGGCCGCGCGCTGGTCGGTGCGCCACTGCCGCTGCTGACGGTCGCGCTGGTCGGCGTCGTCGGCTTCGGGCTCGTCATCGGTCTGGCCCACCATCGTTTCCTGGCGGGCACGCAGGAGTCCGTCACCGGCAGCGCCAGGCGTATCGCGGCGGCGCCGCAGCGCGGCAGCGTCCGGTTCAAGGGCGGGCTGTGGCGCAGCGTGCTGGTCAAGGAGTGGCGCCTCATCGCACGCGACCCGCAGCTCATTGCCCAGACACTGATGCAGCTGCTGTACCTGCTGCCGGTGGTGCTGCTCGCGCTGCGCGGCGCAGGGCTGACCGTGCTGGCGTCTATGGCGGTGATGCTGGCATCGTCACTGGCGGGCAGCCTGGCCTGGATCACCGTCGCGGCCGAGGATGCGCCTGACCTGCTGGGCAGCGCACCGGTTCCACCGTCGCTGCTGCGCTGGCCAAAGGTGCTGGCCGCGCTGGTGCCAGCATGGTTGGTGGTGTTGCCGCTGCTGCTGGTCTTGCCGACGCACGGCCTCTGGCTGACGCTGACGTKTCTTTTCTGCCTCGCCGGCGGCACGGTCTCGGCCGGCGTGATGCGAGTGTGGTACCCCATCCAGGCCAAGCGCAAGGATCTGATGCGGCGCGCGAAGGGCAACGGACCGACAGTCCTGATCGAAGCATTCACAGGCCTTGCCTGGGCGGGCACGGCGTACTGCCTGAACGAGGCACCGCGCTACTCGCCATTGCCCTTGCTAGTCGCCTTGCTCGGCTGCAGCGTGGTGTGGTGGATGGGCCGTTCACGTCGGGCGGAGATGGCATGACCGGTGAGACCGCGGGTCTCCACCCATAGGTTTGGTCTGACCAATTTGTGAAAATTACCACCAGGGTATTACCAATGAAAGGCCGACCGAGCTGGCGGAACAAACGTCAACGAGGCCAGCCACCTGCCTGCGGCGAGCGGTGCCTCCCACCGTCATCTGACACCGATGCAGCCGCCATCGGTGGCTGGGGCACGTTCCGCATGAAGAGGGTCCTGGGACTCCGTGCGGCTCACCAATGAGGGCTCCATCCATGCTCAGACTCGCATTCGCCGCGCTGCTCGGCACGCTCATGCTGTCGGCCGGCGCGGCGACCGTTTCTGCCGCGCCCCGGCTGCGCCAGCACGAGCGCGCCTACCCGGACGCCGCGACGGCGCAATGAGCTCGGAGCCACGGCATGCACACACCCGCAACCTCACAAGAATACAAATGAGACAAGCTTCCCTCTTCGCCTGGGCCTCCTGGGCCCTCGCGCTGGCCGTCGCCGTCGGTAGCGCCAGCGCTGCCGACGGCGCGCGCCAACGCACTCGCATCGACGATGGCTGGCGCTTCGCGCTGGGCCACGCTTCAGATCCGGCGAAGGACTTCGACCACGGCGTGCGGCCGTTCTTCTTCGGCAAGGCCGGCTACGGCGACGGCCCGGCGGCGGCCGACTTCGAGGACCGCCCCTGGCGCCGCGTCGACCTGCCGCACGACTGGGCCGTGGAGCTGCCGTTCAGCTCACGCGGCAGCTCGCCGCACGGCGTGAAGGCCATCGGCCGCGGCTTTCCGGAGAACAGCGTCGGCTGGTATCGCCGTGAGCTGGCCGTGCCCGAGTCGGCGCGCGGCCAGCGCTTTACGCTGGAGTTCGACGGCGTGTTTCGCGACAGCGTCGTCTGGGTCAACGGCCACTACCTGCGCCGCGAGGCCAGCGGCTACTCGGGCTTCCAGGTCGACATCAGCGACTACCTGAACTTCGGCGGCCGCAACGTCGTCGCGGTGCGCGTGGACGCCACCACGCCGGAAGGCTGGTGGTACGAAGGCGCGGGCATCTACCGCCATGTGTGGCTGACGCAGACCGGGCCGCTGCACGTGGCGCCCCAGGGCAGCTTCGTGCGCGCCACGGTCAACGGCGACCGCGCCGACGTGGCCGTCGACACCACGGTGCGCAACGCCGGTAACGCCGCCGAGTCCTTCAGCCTGGAGCACGAGCTGCGCGACCCGGCCGGCCGCGTCGTCGCCAGCGCCAGCGTGCCGGCCCGCCAGGTGGGCGCCGATGCCACCCTGGACCTGACGGCCCAACTGAGCGTCAGCGCGCCGCAGCTGTGGTCGCTGGAAACGCCGCAGCGCTACACGCTGACGACCGTTGTCAAGCGCGGCGCCGAAGTCGTCGACCGCGTCGACACGCCCTTCGGCATCCGCACCCTCCGCTTCGATGCCAACGAGGGCTTCTTCCTCAACGGCCGTCACGTCGAGCTGCACGGCGTCAACAACCACCAGGACCATGCCGGCATCGGCGTGGCGCTGCCCGACGGCATGCACGAGGCGCGGCTGAAGATGCTCAAGGCAATGGGCGTGAACGCCATCCGCTCGGCCCACAACCCGGCCACGCCCGAGCTGCTGGAGGCCTGCGACCGCTTGGGGCTCCTCGTCCTCGACGAGCACCGCATGATGGGCACGGCGCCTCAGATCCGCGACGAGCTGGAGCGCATGGTGCGCGGTGGCCGCAACCATCCGTCAGTCATCCTGTGGTCGGTCGGCAATGAGGAGTGGGCCATTGAGAACAGCGAGATCGGCACCCGGCTGACACAGCAGATGACGGCCATCGTGAAGCGCCTGGACCCGACGCGGCCGGTGACGCAGGCCGCCTCCAGTTCGGGCCAGCCGCAAGGCACGTCGGCGGGCGCAGACGTCATCGGTTTCAACTACAAGGGCCAGCACGATATCGACGCCATGCACCGGCGCTTCCCCGAGCGGCCGATGCTCGTCACCGAGGAAGGCGCGACCCATGCGACGCGCGGCGTCTATGCCGACGATCCGGCGCGCGCGCACATCGCCGCCTACGACAAGCGCACGGGCGCCAGCTACACCTCTTCCATCGAGGAAGGCTGGCGCTTCGTCGCCGAGCGCCCTTTCCTGGCCGGCATGTTCGTCTGGACCGGCTTCGACTACCGCGGCGAGACCACGCCCTTCGGCTGGCCCGCCGTCTCGTCGCAGTTCGGCATGCTGGACACGACCGGCGCGCTGAAGGACAGCGGCCAGTACCTGAAGGCCGCGTGGACCACCGAGCCCATGGTGCACGTGCTGCCGCACTGGAACTGGCCGGGCCGCGAAGGCAAGCCCGTCGACGTGCGCGTCTACGCCAACACCGACGAGGTCGAGCTGCTGCTGAACGGCCGCTCACTCGGCCGCAAGGCGCTGCAACGCTACGGTCACCTGAAGTGGTCCGTGCCCTATGCACCGGGCAGCCTGACGGCGCGCGGCTACAAGGCCGGCAAGCTTGTCACCACGCAGACCGTGGCCACCACCGGCAACGGCACGGCAGTGCGGCTGACCGTGGACCGCGCGCGGCTGCGCGCCGGCAGCGACGATGTCGCGTTGGTCACGGTGAACGTCGTCAACCGCGAGGGCCGCGTCGTCCCGACCGCCGGCCACCGCGTCGCGTTCGAAACCAGCGGGCCGGTGCGGCTCATCGGCATGGGCAACGGTGACCCCAGCTCACACGAGGCCGACCGGCCGGCCGAGCTGCATCGCTACGCAGCCGCCACGGGCTGGCGCCACCACAGCATCGCCCGGGCGGAGGACGCGGCCGCGTTGATGGCCACGACAGGCGGCACCGGCTGGCGCGACCCCTTCGCCTGGGTTGCGCCCGAGCATCGGCCCGCCGACACCGCCTGGAACGTGGTGCAAGCCACCATCACGCGCACGGCGCCAGCCGGCGAACGCCAGGTGCTGCTGCTCGGCGAGGTTGCACCGGGCGTGCAGTTCCACCTGGACGGCCGCCCCGTCGCGCTGCGACAGGAAGCCGGCATGACGGCCATCGACCTCGACCCCGCCGCTGGGCCCGAGTCCACGCTGACCGCCGTCTTCCCGACGCCGGCCGGCGGCACGCGCGCGCTGTTCGACGGCGCACAGAGTGGCCGCCGCTGGGCGACGCTGCGCACCACCACGCCGGCCGCGCCATGGCAGCGCAGCGTGTTCAACGGCCAGGCGCAGGTGATCCTGCAATCCACCGGCAAGACCGGCGACAGCGGCCGCGCCACGCTGCGCGCCGTCAGCGAAGGCCTTGCGCCGGCCGCGACGGCAATCGAGATCTTCTGAAAACCCCATGGCTGCCAGACAACAGCCGCACGCCACAAAAGAAGCTATGACCCCGCCTTCTCACGACGCCGCCCCACCCACCGCCGAACCTGCACAGCAGCCGCAATGGGGCCGCCGATTCAACGTCTACGCGCTGACCATTGCGGTGGTCTTCCATCTGGTGCTTCTGGTGGCGGTGCTGTCATGGCGTTCGCGGGTGCCGCCGCCAAACAAGCCCCGCATATCGCAGATCAGCATCGTCGAGGTCAAGCAGCCACCCAAGCCCCCCGAACCCCCGCCGCCCCCGCCCAAGCTGCCAGACCCGCCGCCACCGAACATGCCGGCCATTCCCGAAATTCCGCCCGTCGAGGCGCCCAAGGTCGCGCCGGTGCCGCCCCCCGTCGCGCCGGTGGTGGCGCTGGCTCCGGCGCCGGCACCTCCTGCCGTCACGCCTCCGCCGCCACCGCCTCCGGCAGCCAGCAGCGCGGTGCCGCCCAAGCTGTTTGAAGAATGCGCCGACTCGCCGGACCGGCCGATGGTGGCCGAGGTCTACCGCCTCCGACCGGACACCAAGTCAGTGAACGAAATGCGCCGGCGCAAACCCATCAAGACCGTCTGCCTGGCGCAGCTCGACATCACGCCGCGCGACCACCGCGACGGTTTCCCCGGTCTGGACATGAACGAATGGTTCGGGCTGGACATCCGCTTCACCGTCAACATCCCGCAGGACATCACCATGGACCTCATGGTGCTGTCTGACGACGGCGCCATCCTCACCGTGGATGATGTGGAGGTGATCAACAACGACGGCATCCATGCCGCCAGCCCGTTGATGGAAACGGTCAAGCTGGCCAAGGGCCTGCGCAACTTCCGTGTGCGCTACTTTCAAGGGCCTGGCTTTGGTCTCGCGCTGATGCTGGCCTGGAAAAAGCCAGACGGCAAGGACTACCAGTACATCCCACGCCGGCTGCTCGGCCGCCCGCCGGCCGCTGCTTCAGCCCCTCAGTAGGCCGGACGACATCGGGCGGGCTCGATCCCGGGAGCGCCAAGATGGACAAGACGCCGTTGGACCGCAACCGCTGCCGCACCCGGCATGCGGTGGCGGCCACCGGCCTCTTCCATCCATGCCTCAGAAGGGTTCGGCAGGTACGGCAATGCGCAAGGTTGAGCTGGCGCTGGGCGGCGGCAGCGATCAACCGAACGCAGTGCAGTCTCGCAGTTACCCCAATGTCTTGCGCAGCGTGTGATGGTGCAGCGGCATGCGGTCCACCGATGCCTTGATGGCGTTGCGACGCGCTTGCAGTGCTGACCGCGCTCGTTCCTGTGGAATCTCGCCGACGACCGGGTCGTGGCGCTCGGGCCAGTGGTCCATGCCGGCGTGGATGGCCAGCCAACTGGTGGGAAGGAACCCTTCCTCGTCGTACTCATGCAGCACGCCGTAGCGCCGCCACACCTCCATGCGGAAGGCCAGCGTCTCGGGCAGCTCCATCGTCGCCACATAGCGCCACAGCTCGCTGTCGCGGCGGCGGGTCAGGCAGTAGTGAAGGATGACGAAATCACGGATGCGCTGGAAGCGCCGCACGGCGCCATCGTTGAACTGCGCGCGATCGTTCTCATCCAGCGGTCGGCCGGCAGTCAGCATTGTCATCAGGCGGCTGATGCCGTCCTGAATCAGGTAGATGCTGGTGGACTCCAGCGGTTCCAGAAAGCCCGAGGACAAGCCGATGGCGATGACGTTGTTGACCCAGAAGCGCTGGCGGTGGCCGGTGGTGAAACGCAGCAGCCGAGGCTCGCCAAGCGGCTTGCCGTCAAGGCGGGCCAGCAGTTGCTCGCGCGCGCGTTCCGGATCGATGAAGCGACTTGCGAATACGTGGCCATTCCCGGTGCGGTTCTGCAGCGGGATGCGCCACGCCCAACCGCCTTCAAGCGCAGTGGCCTGTGTATAGGGAGCGAGCTCCTCGTCGACACGCGCTGTCGTACAGGCCCACGCGCCATCGACCGGCAGCCAATGGCTGAAGTCGACAAAGGGCTCCTGCAGGGCGTCGCCCAGCAACAGCGAACGAAAGCCAGAGCAGTCGACGAAGACGTCGCCCTCGATGCGCCGACCATCGTCGAGCTGCACGGCCGCCACGCCGCCATCCGCGCGGCGGGTAACGTCGACGATGCGCCCCTGCGTGTGGCGGGCGCCGCGCAGCATCGCGAGCTTGCGCAGATAAGCCGCGTACTGCACGGCGTCGAAGTGATAGGCGTAGTTGAACTCGGCCTCCCTGGAGGGCTGCGCAAAGCGGCCCTGCATTGCCATCACAGTCGACACGCACTGCAGGCCCAAGGGTTCGGTCAGACCCATGCGCCGGTGCTGGGCCCAAGGCGCCTGCGAGCCGACCAGGTTGCCGAAATTGCCGAAGGTGTGGAAGTAGTCCTTACCTACCTCCAGCCAGTCGCAGAAGCGGGCACCGAGCTTGTAGGCGCCGTTCGTGGCGCGCAGGAAATCGCGCTCATCGATGCCGACCAAGTCGTTGTAGTTGCGGATGGATGGGAAGGTGGCCTCGCCGACGCCGATGATGCCGATCTCCTCGGACTCGACCACCTCGACGGTGATGCCGAGGCCCTTCAGCCCCGTGACCAGTGCCGTGGCCGTCATCCACCCCGCGCTGCCACCACCCACCACGACGATGCGATCAAACTTCTGCGTCATAGAGACCCTGCCAAGTTACTTGGCGCGTTGAACGACCTGCGTCGGCGCCAATCATTTCCATCTCTGGCCATGCGCGGCGCCGACCCACACAAGTAGGCATGCCGCCCGGACAACCCGTCCGGGCGGCATGCAGGTGACGCCGAATTAGGAGCGCGTCAGAACTCGTAGCGTGCGCTCATCGAATAGCTGCGGCCAGGGTAGAACCACGCACGTCCCATCACGCCGATGTGCTGCTGCTGCGTCTGCCGGACGATGACGTCGTTCAAGTTCGTCACGTTGAGCGACACACCGAGCTTGTCGCTGATCTTGTAGTTGAAGCCGGCGTCCCACTGGCCGAATGCCTCCTGCCAAACTGGCAGGCCCCAACCCACATCTTGGGCACCCGGGCGCGACGGGTCCGCGCTCGTCGCATCGGTGCCACGCGTGCCATTCGCGTCTGCCGACTGCAGGATCCGGCTGTGCCAGTTGTAGGCCAGCCGCGCCGAAAACGGGCCGCGGTCGTACATGAAGACGAGGTTGTACGCGTTCTTGGCCATGTAGGGCAGCGGCAGGTCACCAAACGGCAGGCCGTTGGTGTCGCAGCCGAACAGGTGCAGGGTGCCATTCACCGCCGTGTTGCCCGCATCGCAGTAGGGGTTGTAGATCTGCTTGTAAAGGCTTTGCTTGGCGTTGATGTAGGTGTAGTTGGCCGACACGCCGATGCCCTTGGCCCACTCCGGCAGCACACCTTCCAGGAACGCAAGCTTGTCCAGGTAGGTCATGCCCGCAACCTCGATGCCGTTGACCTTGGCCTTGCCCACGTTGGCGGGACCYGTGATGGGGAAAAGCTGCGGACTGCCGGCGTCACTGTTGTAGGCACGGGTGTAAGAGGAGTTCATGATGACGTTCTTGACGTCTTTATTGAACACCGTGCCCGTGAGGGACTGCCCGTCACGCGGGTACCACTCCAGCGCCAGGTCATAGCTGTTGGCCGTGATCGGCTTGAGCTTGACGTTGCCGGTGTTCTCTCCACGGTAGGTGAGCGTCCCTTTTTCGGTGTCGTAGTTCTGCCACAGCTTGATGTACTCGCCCAGCTGGTTGAAGCCGGGCCGGTTCATGCTCTGGGCCATCGCCAGGCGGGCCTGCAACCTGTCGGTGAAATTCATCTTCAGGTTGAGCGACGGCAGCACCTTGACGAATTGGTTCCGCACGTCGAGAGCTTCGGTGAGGTCTGTGAAACGCGGAATATGGGGCGGCGAATTCGTGTCGTATGTGTTCTGGAAAACCGAGTAGCCGTGCGAGACATCGCTGGTCAGCACGGCGCGCACGCCGACATTGCCTTCGATCGGGAACTTCAGGTCGTCGAAGCCGAAGCGCAGCGTGGCGTAGACCGCATTGGTCTGTTCGCTGTGCGTGCTGGTTTTGGACGGGTCGCCGTCGTAAACCAGCTCCTTGAAGTTATTGAAGTCCGCTGGATTGCACGTCACGCCCGGGTAACGCGCCTTGCCGTCCAGGCACTGCTGATAGCGGTAGTCGTTGAGCAGCGTCTTGTTCGAGTTCGGGTAGTCGCGCACGGCGCCGATCGTCGGCATGACGATGTTCGGCAGCGAGCCCGCCTTGCCCGCATAGAACTTGCCGAAGTTGAACACTTCGACCGGCACTGTTTGGTACTTCGGAACGTTCATGTAGGCAAAGCTTGCGCGCGACTGCCATGAGCCATCGTCTGGCGGGTACTGGCCGGGGACGACGTTCGGCTTGACTTCCCAGGGGTTCGCAACGGACCTCCAGCCATCGCCCGAGGCGTCGTAATGGCGCGCCACACGGTAGGTGGTTCTCACGCCGACACGGATGTCACGCAGGATGGGGTTGTCCTCGAAACGGTAACGCGCGTCAGCCTTCCAGGCGTAGAGGTCGGCATCGGCCTTGCTCATACCCGGCATGGCCAAGTTCCAGTAGTAGTGTTTCGGATCGGCCAGGAAATCCACGGCGGCCTGATCAAACCCGATGCGAACCGGCGCCTTTCCGGGGATGTCGATGTTCATGCTCGGCGCGAAAGTGCCCAGCTGCAGGTTGCGGCCGACGGAATCGTTCTTCGCGTGAACCCACTGCAGGTCATTCTCCAGCTGCCACCTGTCGTTGACGGTCCACTTGAACTTCCACGCCAGCTCATTGGTCTGCGACTTGCTCTGGTTCCAGCCGCGCGTGATTTGCAGGCCCAGGCCGCCGGCGACGAAGTCGTTCGCCCCCGCGCCAGTGGGATAGGTGTAGCGGCCAGAGAGCAGAACGTTATTGGCGTCGTACACCGCAGTCGCGGGGTCGATCTTCGACTTGTACGCGTTCTCCACACCGGAGTAGAAGCCCTGCTCGCTGCCCGTCTCACGCGCGCCCGACATGAAATAGGTCAGCGCCGATTCCATGCCCTCCTTCTTCCACTGCAGTGCACCGTAGAAGCCGGCGCGTTCGTTGTCGCCAGTGTTGTTGCGGAACGAGGCAGACTTCGGCGCCCAGGCCACCTTGCCAGCGATCAGGTCCGTGCGGGGGTAATAGGCATCCAGCTGGATGCTCTCGTTCTGGAAGCTGGAATGGTTGTAGGACAGGTCGACGAGAACGCCGACGCGACCGATGTCCGTATTCCATTGAGTCGTGTACAGCCCTGACACGCTGGGCGAATTCTTGCCCGAGCGCTGCGTGTAGTTGTTGCCCACGGACATGTATGCCTTGGTGCCCTTGAAATCAAAGGGCATGGCAGTGCGCAGATTCACCGTGCCGCTGACGCCGCCTTCGATGATCTCGCTGGAGGGATTCTTGTGGACATCCACACCGATCATCAGCTCGGGCGGCACATCGCCCCAGCTCAGCTCGCGGCCCGGCCAACCGGCCGAGAACGACTCGCGGCCATTCAGCAGCGACGAACCCCAGCTGAGGCCGCGCACGCTGATGCCCGAGCCTTCGACGGAGAAGTGCTCTGGGTCGCCACGCGACTTGTTGCGGTCGATGATGACGCCGACGACGCGCTGCAGCACTTCCGTGATCGACTTGTCCGGCAGCTTGCCGGCCTCTTCCGCGACAACCGAGTCAACGATCTCCTCGGCGTTCTGCTTGATCTTTTGAGCATTTTGCAGCGCCTGGCGCTGCCCGGTGACGACGACGGTGTCAAGGCTGGTCGGCTTGTCCGCTGTGGTCTGCGCCAAGGCAGCGCCGCCCACGGTGAGCAGCATCATGTGGACCATGCCGCGATGGATGGCGGTCGTTCTGAACTTTCTCATCGACTTGTCTCTCTCAATTGTTTGAAGTGAAGCCACGGTGTGCTCACTGCACGGTGATCTGGCCAAAGACGGTGATCTCGGTGCTCAGCGTGTAGTCGTCGTCCGTCGGCTTCGGAGTCGTACCGTCGGCCCTAGGCGTCGGCTTGGTGGAATTTGTCCTGCCAGGCTCGAATACCACCGAGCGGATGCCGTACGTCCGGATCTCGGCGAGCGCGGCCGTCTTCGATTCGGCAGACAGGCCCCAGTCGAACATCCACCCTTCGGTCTGCGGAAGAGCGGCGATGTCGCACTTGTCGGTCACCACGAAGTCCTTGAACGGAATCACGTAACTAGCCCATCCCGCAGATTTGGGAAGCACGTGCGCCGAGGCGGTCACATAGCAGCTGGAGCCGTCGGCCTTCTTGTTGAGGTGATTGGTCTTGACACGCACGTAAAAACCACGGGGAGGTTGATCAGGACCATCAGCCTCAGTGACGAGCGCGGTCGCGTTGATGCCCACCGACACCATGATGGATTCCTCGGTCTTCACGTCGAAAGGAAGCAATTCGAAGTTGGTGTCGACCTTCTTCATCGGTGCGCCGATCTCGCCCCTGAGGAAACCCCACCAGTCCTTGGAAGTACCGTCCCAGTCCGGATTCAACTTCTTGTTGGCCTCCAGAGTGAAGATCGCGGCAAAGCCCGGTATCCCTGTCAGTTTGCAATTCGTCCCCCCCGGTCCATCAGCGCACCAAGCGCGCGGGAAGCCAGCTGAGTATTTGATTTCACCCAACTGCGAAGTGCGCCTCGCCCCTGTGTCGAAGCCGCTTGCGAACACACGCGGATCAACGATCACCTGGTAGTTCTCGGAAGTGCCTCCTGCGCTGGACAGGGTCACCGCGCAGATGCCCTTGGCGTTCAGGCGAAGCTCATTGCCTGCTACCGCGCAAACTGCGGGAGTGGTGGTTGCATAGGTCAGGGCGTTGCCGGCAGCGTCGAGCGAACCCAGCGCGACCGTCCGAGTCAGACCGTCCAACTGAGCCACCACAGGGAAGTCTGGGGTGATTGCAACGAAGACCAGCGGCGCGTTCAGGGCGGCGTATGAGTCGTTGGCAGGCGCTGTCACCGCAAGCTGGCAGCTACCCAGGCTCAAAGCCTTCAGCGTCGTGCCGCTGACGGTGCAGACCGCTGGCGTCGACGACACGTAGGTCGCCGGAAGACCCGCGCTGGTCTTGTCTGGCAGCGTGACGCTTGCTGTAGCCGCCCGCAGAACAATACTCAGCGGCGTCATCGGGCTTTGTGCAGCTTTCAACACCACGAACAGCTGGCTCGCATCGTCTGCAGCAGCCCATACGGTGCCGTCCGCGCTAGTCCCACCGGGCTGGCTGGAGATGATCTGGCACTCGCCTGCGGCCACCAGCGTCACCAGCTTGTCCGCCACGGTGCAGGTGGTGGGAGTGCCACTGCGGAAGGTGACCGGCAGCCCGGAGGTAGCGGTGGCCGACAAGGTCGTCGGAGCACTGAACAATGCACCGCCGCCCGGGTACTTGAAGCTGATGGCCTGGAAGCGGCCCTCCGCCCCCACCACCCCCACCGCCTCCGCAGGCGGCCAAAAAAGCGCAAGCCGCTACAACGGTCAACTTCCGGGCCTGCGGAACCAACTTTTTCTTCACGTTCTGTCTCCTGTTTTTAAATGACTGAGGGAACCTGACCGCAGACCTTGTCTGCGGCGACGCCGCCCCCTCGAGATCGGGCTCGCCTGCTTCACTGACGACAAATTGGTTCGGTCACTGCACAAACTATTAGCATGCGAGAGAGCCGCCTTGTTACGTCGTTGGTCACCGTGTTCCAGGGCTGGCGTCAACCGCGCCGTGCGCCAGAGTTCATTCCGATGCCGTGCGACAAGCGTACAACTGGTAAGACCAAAGAGACATAGGGCAAACTCCTGGACTGACCAAATGTGTTTTTTTGGAGACTGCTTTGCGAAATCGTCCACTTCAGCGCATCGTCATCGTCGGCGGCGGCAGTGCCGGCTGGATCACCGCCGCGCCGCTGACACGCATGCTCTGCCGGCCTGACCAGCCGGATCAGCACTGCGAGGTGACGCTGGTGGAGTCGGCTGACATCGGCACCATCGGTGTCGGCGAAGCCACGTTGCCGACCATCCAGTTCTACAACCAGCTGCTCGGCATCGATGAAGCGGACTTCGTTCGCAAGACGAAAGCGACCTTCAAACTGGGCATCGAGTTCCAGGACTGGGGTCGGATCGGCAATCGCTTCTTCCACGGTTTCGGCGGCTTTGGCCCAGCCATCCACAACCGGCCGCTGTGGGCCTACTGGCTCAGGATGCGCGGCCAGGATCCCAAGCTGCCGTCATACGAAGAGTGGTCGACCGCGACGGTGATGGCCAGGCAGTTGCGCTTTGCTCCTCCGCAGCCCGGTGAGCCCTCACCTTCCAACGCCTTCAACTACGCGTTTCATTTCGATGCCTCGCTGTACGGCGCCTACCTGCGCGAGTACGCGCTCCGGCACGGCGCCAAGCGAGTCGAAGGGACGATCACCCGGGTCGAGACGCGCCCTGAAGACGGCTTCGTCACCACGCTGCACCTGAGCGACGGACGCAGGATCGAAGGAGATCTGTTCATCGACTGCTCGGGCTTTCGCGCCCTCCTGATCGACGGTGCGATGAAGTCGCCCTACGAGGACTGGAGCCGCTGGCTGCCCTGCGACCGCGCCCTGGCCGTACCTTGCGAGCGCGCAACGCCCATGACGCCCTACACCACATCGACCGCACGGTCTGCCGGGTGGCAGTGGCGCATTCCGCTGCAGCACCGCACGGGCAACGGGCTGGTCTATTGCAGCAGCTACCTTGACCAGGGCGAGGCGGAAAGGACGCTGCTCGCCCATCTGGACGGCAAGCCGCTGGACGACCCGCGCCCCCAGCGCTTCATCACCGGGCGACGAAAGAGCGCCTGGGTCAAGAACGTGGTCGCCATCGGGCTGTCGTCCGGCTTCCTTGAGCCGCTGGAATCGACCAGCCTTCACCTGATCATGGATGGCGTCAGCCGCCTGACGGCGATGCTGCCTGACATGAGCTTCGAGCCGGCGCTTGCCAATGAGTTCAACCGGCAGATGGCCTACCGCTACGAGTCCGTGCGCGACTTCATCATCCTTCACTACAAGCTGGGGGAGCGTCGCGACAGCGAGTTCTGGCGCTACTGCGCCGACATGTCGATACCTGATGACCTTGCGCATCAGATTGAACTCTTCCGCAAGACCGGTCGAGTCGCCGTCATCGAACCGGAAGGCTTTACCGAGCCGTCGTGGGCCTCGATCCTGATGGGCCTGGGCGTCTACCCCGAGCGGTACGACCCTTATGTCGACCTGGTGGACCCGCAGCTGATCAGCCGGCACCTCCACGCCGTGCACAGCTCGATCTCGCGCACGGTGGCAGCCATGCCGTCGCACGCGAACTTCCTGGACCGGATCACCGCGTCTCCAAGCGACTGATGACGCACGAGGCGCCCATCGACGAGGGTCTCTCCGGTCCCCGCGTCGAAGTCGCTTGTCGGTGCCGGACCTGCCTCGTCGGTGCCGACGCTGGCTCGTCGCTTCGCTCGGGCGGGGTTCGCCGCACCTGTCCACACTGCGTCTGCCTACTCAACTCCACGGACAAACACATGGACTATCGAACTCTCCTGACCGTGCCCCTGGCGGCGCTGGCCCTGAGCGCAAGCGGCGCCGACACGCTGCGCCAGCCGGACGGCTGGGCTTCGGGCGCCTCCTATCGGTGGCCCGACGGCAACACCCATGAAGCCGGCGTCGCCCCCGAGAGCGAAGCGAGCGGCCAACGCGCGCTGACGGTCAGATCCATTGGCAAGGGATCCATCAGCGACATCGGCGGCATCGGCCAGTTCGTCCAGGGCTATGCCGGCCAGCGCGTGCGCTTCACCGGCCAGGTCAAGGCCGCAGGCGTGGATGGCTGGGGCGGCCTGGTCGTGGCCTCCGGCTACAAGTTGCTCTACCTGGCCCACCTCGACCCGGACTTCGACAAGACACCGCCGCTCGGCGCAGCCGCCTGCCCGGACTGGTGCGAGGTCAGCGTGGTGGCCGACATCCCCGCCGACGGCCCTGGCGCAGTCAGCGTGGGCCTGGCCCTGGCCGGCAACGGCCAGGTCTGGGCGAGAAGCGTGCGGCTAGAGAAGGTGGGGCGGGACGTGCCTTTGAGCACACAACGCTTTGGCGTCGAGGCGGCCGTCGCCGCACGGGAGTTGCACGAGAAGGTGCAGCAGATGCTGAGGGCGCGGCAGCAAGACACGGCGCCCATGCAGCCGCAAAACCTGTCCCTGCAATAAACCCAACGACGTCACCAAGGACCTTCCACATGAACTACCGCATCCTCCTGCTCGCGCCGCTGGCCGCCGTCGTGTTCAGCGTCAGCGCCGCCAGCCTCCGCATGCCCCAGGGCTGGTTCACCTCCCAGAATTCTTATCCCACCGACCCCGCCAACATGACACCTGCGGCGGCGATGAATGGCTATGAGGTGGGCATCGATCCTTCTGCCGGTGGCGCGCCCACCCTGACGATCCGCTCGGTCTCTTCGAAGGCGCAAGGCCCTATCAGCGCCGGTTCGGCCTATCAATCGGTGCTGGGCTATGCCGGCAAGCGGGTTCGCTTCAGCGGCGAGCTGAGGGCAGAAGGCGTCCGCGGCTGGGCCGGCCTCTACCTCGGCGAGGGCTTCGGCCACTTGATGATCGACGTGACTGCCGCAAGAGGCCGGGAAACGCCGCTGCCCAAGGGCAGCGCCGTACCGGCAGATGGCAGCTGGCATGACATGAGCGTCGTGGTGGAAGTGCCGGCCGAGGCCACCCACCTCGGCCTGGGCGTGGGCCTGGCGGGCGAAGGGCAGGTGTGGGCGCGCGGCCTGCGCTTCGAGGTCGTCGGCCCTGAAGTGGCGCCAACGACAACGCCGATCGGCATCGACCTGGAGCAGGCGCGGCGCTTCTACGCAGCGTCGCTGGCAGAAACGGCAAAGTTGCCACCTTCGCCGCTGAGAAATGCCGCGCTGGACTGACGCGCTGCGCCGCGCCCTCCTCCCGGCCTTGCTGTTCTGGGCGGCCTGGGCCCTGCTGCACTGGACCTGGCCGCAGGCGCGCTGGCTGCCMCTGGCCGCTCAGCTGTGGCTGGCCTACAGCGCCGCGTGGTTCACGCTCAATTGGCGCTGGTGGCCCCTGGCCGTGCCGCTGGCCGCGGCCCTGGGCGCGGCGGCGGGGACGCTGCTGCTGCCCGGCATCGGCCTGGCGCAATGGCTGAGCCCGCTCGCGCTGTGGAAGCCTTGGCTGCCGGCCTTCGCCTTCGCGCTGCTGATGCATCTGCCGCTGCGCTGGTGGCGCTGGCGCGAGGAGCAGGCCTTGGCGCTGCGCCTGGCGCGCGCCGAGCAGACGGCGGCGATGGCCGAGCTGTCGCGACAGGTCAGCCTGACCGAATTGAAGGCGTTGCAGGCCCAGGTCGAACCGCACTTCCTGTTCAACGCGCTGGCCAGCCTGCAGCAGCTCATCCGCAGCCAGCCGGCGACGGCCGAGCGATTTCTCGGCGAGCTTCACAACTATCTGCGCCTGGCCCTGCCCTCGCTGCGCCAGCCCATGAGCACGCTGGACCGCGAGTTCGAGCTGGCGAGCGCCTACCTCACCGTGATGGCCACGCGGCTGGGCACACGCCTGCGCTTCGGGCTGCAAGTGCGGGCCGGCTGCAACGACCACAAGCTGCCGCCGCTGATGCTGCTGACGCTGGTGGAGAACGCCGTGCGCCACGGCATCGAGCCCAAGCCGCAGGGTGGACGCATCGATCTCGAGGCGCGGCGCGAGGGCGAACGCTTCGTGCTGGAAGTGCGCGACGACGGCATCGGGCTGCAGGCAGCCATGGCATCGCCCACTCAGGGCCAAGGCCTGGGCCTGGCCAACGTTCGCGACCGTTTGGCCGGGCTGTATGGCGAGGCCGCACGCCTGAGTGTTCAACAGCGCCCCACAGGCGGCGTGTGCGCGCGCATCGAGCTGGCCTGGGACAGCTCCGAATCCCGATGAAGAACCCCACTGCCCTTCTGATCGAAGACGAAGCCCTGCCACGCCAGCGCCTGCGCGAGGGGCTCGCCGAGCTGTGGCCGCAATTGCAAGTCCTCGGCGAGGCCGAGGACGGCGAACACGGCCTGGCTCTGGTGCTGGAACTGCGGCCGGACATCGTCTTCGTCGACATCCGCTTGCCAGGCCTGGATGGCCTGCAGTTGGCGCGGCGCATCAAAGGCCTGTGCCACGTCGTCTTCGTCACCGCCTACGACGCGCATGCGGTGACCGCCTTCGATCAGGGCGCGGTCGATTACCTCCTCAAGCCGCTGTCCAGCGAACGCCTGCGCGAAACGGTGCAGCGCCTGCAGCAGCGTCTGCAATTGCCGCCGGCCGAGCTAGCACGCTGGTTGCAGCAGTGGACGCCGCCACCCTTGCCACCCGAGGAACCGGTCGCACCCATCGCGCCGCTGCGCTGGCTCCAGGCCTCTCAGGGCGAACGCCTGCACCTGGTGATGGTGGCGGATGTGAGCCATTTCCGCAGCGACAACAAATACACCTGCGCCGTCACCGCGGACGGCGAATACCTGCTGCGCCTGTCCTTGCGCGAGTTGCTGCTGCAACTCGACCCGGAGCAGTTCTGGCAGATCCACCGCGCCGTCGTCATCAACCTCACCCATGTCGGGCGCGTCGATCGAAGCCTCGGCGGCATGGAGGTGCTGCTCAAAGACGGGCGTACGAGGCTGCCGGTCAGCCAGAGCTTCCAGCAGCGCTTCAAGCCGATGTAGCTGGCACCGAAACCTCTCTGGCCCAAACCCTCGCCAATCCAGCTATTTCGGATCAATCCGGGTATTATCTGGTAAGACCAAAACAATAATATATCAAAGTGGCATTACCAAAATTTTGCTCAGGCTGCGCTCGCATTCCGTTCGCCTGGCTGCCACTCAGACAGCGCGCGGCCTGATCCTGAGGTCGGCGCTTCTCACGCGAATCAACGTCAAGTTCTGAATTTGTGCCGGCGAGATCGGTGCGCTCGTCTTGGCGCCAAGCCAACGGAATGCGCTGCCGCCCTTACCTGAAGTCTCACCAAACCGGCACTCGCCCACCTCCCCTTCGCCATGCTCCCACTCCCCTTTGGATCCCTTCGACGACCCGCGCTAGCCAGCTTGTGCCTGTTCGCCTGTGCGGCAGCGTTCGCCGCCGAGTTGCCTCGCCTCGTGCAGCGTGACGGCCGCCACGCATTGCTGGTTGACGGCGCGCCATTCACCATCCTCGGCGCCCAGGTTCACAACTCAAGCAGCTACCCCGAGGCGCTGAAAAAGGTCTGGCCCGCCGTGGCCGACATCAACGCCAACACCGTCGAGGTGCCGGTGGCCTGGGAACAGGTCGAACCAGTCGAGGGTCGCTTCGACTTCTCCTTCGTCGACACCCTCCTCAAGCAGGCACGCGAGCACAAGGTGCGCGTGGTGCTGCTGTGGTTCGGCACCTGGAAGAACACCAGCCCGCAGTACACGCCGGCCTGGGTGAAGTTCGACAACCAACGCTTCCCGCGCATGGTCGACCAGGACGGCAAGGACAGCTACTGCCTG
This sequence comes from Roseateles sp. P5_E8, assembly GCF_054177665.1. Classification (NCBI taxonomy): domain Bacteria; kingdom Pseudomonadati; phylum Pseudomonadota; class Betaproteobacteria; order Burkholderiales; family Sphaerotilaceae; genus Roseateles; species Roseateles sp. P5_E8. The sequence goes on from NZ_JBGCUM010000012.1 coordinate 79,475, forward strand.
TCGCCCTTGGGCGAGCACACGCTCAACGCCGACAAGAAGGCCTTCACCGCGCTGATGGCCCACCTGAAGAAGGTCGACGAGAAGCAGCGCACCGTGCTGATGGTGCAGGTGGAAAACGAGGTCGGCACCTTCGGCCTGGTGCGCGACTTCGGCAAGCGGGCGCAGGGCCTGTTCGAGCAGGACGTGCCGCCCGCCGTGCTGGCGCGCAAGAAGGCGCCGGTGCCTGGCGCCGCGAGCGGCTCATGGCGAGCCGTCTATGGCGACTACGCCGACGAGTACTTCCACGCCTGGGCCAAGGCCCGCTACATCGGCGAGATCGCCAAGGCCGGCCGTGCCGTCTACGACCTGCCGATGTATGTGAACAACGCGCTGCGCGACCCGCTGGAGCAGCCGCCCAAACCCTGGAACAAGAACTTCGCGAGCGGCGGCCCAACCTACGACGTCATCGACATCTACAAGGTCGCCGCGCCCGCCATCGACATCGTCGGCCCCGACATCTACAACCCGGAGTCGGCCAAGCTCAATGCCAACCTGGACAAGTTCAAGCGCCCCGACAACGCGCTGTTCGTGCCCGAGATCGGCAATGCCGAGCTCTATGCGCGCTACCTGTATCAAATCCTCGGCAGCGGGGCCATCGGCGTCTCGCCCTTTGGCATCGACTACTTCGACTACGCCAACTATCCGCTCGGAGCCAAGACCAACGACAAGGCGACGCTGGAGCCCTTCGCGAAGATCTTTGCCGCTTTCCGCCCCATGCAGCGCCAATGGGCGCAATGGGCCTTCGAAGGCCGCACGCACGGCGTTGCCGAGCCCGATGACCATGCCGACCAGTTCATCACGATGAAGGGCTGGAAGGCCCACGTCACCTTCGGCCAATGGCAGTTCGGCGAGCGCGAGTGGCCGGGCAACCAGAAGGAGGCGCCGGCGCATGCCGCCAGGCTCGTCGGCGGCGTGTCCATCGCACAGATCGGCGACGACGAATTCCTGCTGGTGGGCCAGCAGGCTCGCGTGCGCATCGACGACATCGAAGGCAGCGGCCGCGCGCTGATCGAGTCCGCCGAGGAAGGTCGTTATGACGCGAATGGAAAATGGGTGATGGAGCGGCGCTGGAACGGCGACCAGGTCGACTGGGGCCTGAACTTCGTCGCCAACCCGCGCGTGCTCAAGGTCAAGATAGGGCGCTACAAATGAGCGCTTTTCGCAAGATCCTCCTCGGCACGCTGCTGACCGCCTCGGCCTTCGGTGCCCTGGCGCAGACCGGCCCGGACATCACCATATTGCCGGCCCCGCCAAGTGCCTGGCGCACCGTCGTCGGCCACTGGGAGACGCAGGCCGAGCTGAGCGGCGACAGCGTCGTCGTGCCCGCGCCCACGGCCGAGTACGCCCGCGCCAGCACGCTAGGTGCCAGCGCGCGCAGCAGCGCCGGCCAGCGCGAGGCCGTGCTGCTGGACTGGAAAAACCTCTGGTCGGCCACGTTGCGCTTCGAGTCGCGCCAGCCGCTGGACCTGCGCCCCTACCTCGGCGGCACGCTGGAATTCGACCTCGATGTTGGCGACCTGGCCCAGGGCGGCGTGCGCGCCAAGCTCGCCTGCGGTGACGGCTGCGAGCGCAGCGTCAACCTCATCGCACCCGCACGCGCCGCCGCAGGCAAAGGCTGGCAGCACATCGCCCTGCCGCTGAGCTGCTTCGCGCGCGAGGGCGCCGACTTCTCAAAGGTCAAGCTGCCCTTTGCGCTGGACAGCACCGGCAGCGGCCGCGTCAGCGTGGCGAATGTGCGCATCACCCGCGAGGCCAGGCCAGGTCTTGCCTGCCCGGACTACCGCACGGAGTCCGTCACACCGGCCATGCTGGACGAGTCCTGGGCCGTCGACTGGTGGCTGCCCCGCCACCAGGAAAAGCTCGAAGAGAAGCGCAAGCTCGTCGATGCCGGCACGCCGCCGCAGATCGTCTTCATCGGCGACTCCATCACCCAGGGCTGGGAGAAGGACGGCCGCGAGGTCTGGCAACGCCACTTCGCTCGGCTCAATGGCCTGGCGCTGGGCTTCGGCGGCGACCGCACGGAGAACGTGTTGTGGCGACTCCAGCATGGCGAGATCGACGGCATCGCGCCCAAGGTCACCGTGCTGATGATAGGCACCAACAACACCGGCCACCGCRCCGAGAGCCCGGCCACCACGGCGGCCGGCATCAAGCGGCTGGTCGACGAGATTCGGCAACGGCTGCCCAAGACGAAGGTGCTGCTGCTGGCCATCTTCCCGCGCGGCGAGAAGCCTGACGACTTCCAGCGCGGCATCAACGAGCGTGTGAACAAGCTCATCGAGGGTTACGCAGACGGCCGCAACGTCCACTTCCTGAACATCAACGCCGCGCTGCTGAATGCCGACGGCACGCTGGGCAAAGACGTCATGCCCGACCTGTTGCATCCCAACGAGAAAGGCTACGGACTCTGGCAGCGCGCTATGGCGCCGACGCTGGACAAGCTGTTGGCGGAGCGCCCCTGACACGTTTTTCAGCAGAAGTCGACCGACGCCAAATTCGTTGACTTCCCACGCAGGCTGATCGGGCGCCCTGCGCCCGCGAAGTTCAGGGCTCCTGAGCCTGACCTTCAACGCTCAGAATTGGTCAGGTCACTATTAACCTGAGCGGCAAAAATCCAAGGCGAATTGATGCGGCCGCCCCTGCGTAGCCTACAGTTGGTCATACCAATTTTTGCGCCGCCGGTAAGGCCGACATGAACGCTCCTGAATCCCAGATCACGCCTGCTCACTTTGCGCAACGACTGTTCCGCTGAGCGTGGCCCGCAGCACCTTCATGCCCAGGCTGATCCTCGCTGCGCTGCTCGGCACGCTGATGCTGTCGGCCGCCGCTTCTGCCGCGCCTGAAGCGCCGTTCGTCAAGCCGCGCCTCGTCGTCCTCACCGACATAGAGAACGAGCCCGACGACACACAGTCCCTGGTGCGGCTGCTGCTCTACGCCAACGACATCGAGCTGCGCGGCCTCGTGGCCACGACCTCGGTGCACATGAAGCAGGGCGTGCATCCCGAGTCGATCAAACGGGTGATCCAGCGCTATGCCCAAGTGCTGCCCCGGCTGCGCCAGCACGACCGCGCCTACCCCGATGCCGCACAGCTGCTGGCCCGCGTGGCCTCAGGCCAGCCCGGCTATGGCTTGCAGGCGATTGGCGACGGGCGCGACACGCCCGGCTCCGAACTGCTGCTGCGTGAGCTCGAACGCCCCGACGCGCGCCCGCTGTGGGTCAGCGTCTGGGGTGGGGCCAACACGTTGGCGCAGGCCCTGCACAGCCTGCGCCGCACGCGCACGAAAGAAGTTGTCGACACGGCGGTCAGCCGCCTGCGCGTCTACACCATCTCCGACCAGGACGACAGCGGCGCCTGGCTGCGCCGCGAATTCCCGAACCTCTTCTACATCGTCAGCCCCGGCAGCTATGCGCGCCCCACCTGGACCGCGATACACCGCGAGGTCGAGGGCATCGACAACCAGCACGTCAGCAACGCCTGGATCGCGCGCCACATCCAGCAAGGCCACGGCCCGCTCGGCGCCGCCTATCCTGACATTGCCTACGGCATGGAAGGCGACACGCCCTCCTTCCTCGGCATCATTCCCAACGGCCTGAACGCGCCCGAGCACCCGAACTGGGGTGGCTGGGGCGGGCGCTACGAGCTGTACACGCCGCGCCGCGAGGACACCGACCCGGACGGCTTCACCGGTGGCGTACCCGTCGAGCAGGAGACGCGCCCGATCTGGACCAACGCCGTGGATCGCTACCGGCCCGTGGTTCCTGCAGCCTACGGTCGCCCCGTCAAGGCCGGAGAGCGTGAGTTCAACGATGCGGCCGTGACGCTGTGGCGCTGGCGCGAGGCCATTCAGAACGACTTCGCCGCCCGCATGCTGTGGACGACGCGCGCACCCGCCGAGGCCAACCACGCACCCGTCGTGCGCCTGGCACACGCCACCGAGCTGCATGTACGCGGCGGCGACTGGGTCACCCTCGACGCCAGCCCCAGCAGCGACCCCGACGGCGACAGCCTGAGCTTCCTGTGGATCCCTTATCCCGAGGCCGGCACGCTGAAAGCGCCGCTGCCGCTGGGCACCGAGGTCCAGGCCCGCATCGGCCTGCGGACACCCGAGGTCGACGCGCCTGCCACCGCCCACGTCATCGTGCAGGTCACCGACAAGGGCACGCCTGCCCTCACCCGCTACCAACGCGTGATCCTGCACATCGAGCCGCAGGCCCGTTGAAGTCACCCTAACATCGAGAAGCAACACCATGCACAACCAATCCTGGGCAAGCGCGCTCGCCGCCGCACTCTGCCTGCTGTCCGCCTGCTCCGCCAGCGCCCAGCAGGCCGGCCCGTCGAATCTGGAGCGCGTCGAGGTCGCCGGCAAGAAGCGCGAGGTCTCCAAATGGTTCCGCGCCGAGAGCGAGCACTTCGTCGTGTATTCGGACGCGAGCGAAGAAGACGTCAGCCCGCTGCTGGACAACCTGGAAAAGCTCGACCACGTGCTGCGCATCTACACCGTGCCTGGCGATCAAACCGAGCGCCAGGCCGCGCAGTCGGACCCCAAGCTGACGCTGTACTACCACAGCCGCGTCTCTGACCTGAGCGAGATCGACAACGCCCGGCCGGCCGATGCCGTCGGCCTGTACAGCAGCTGCGCCTCCGGCGTCCAAGGGTTCGGGGTCCATGTGGAGCGCATCCCCAGCCTCGGCGACGAGCAGCTCGACAAATCGCCGCTGAACGACAGCCTGTCCCATGTCTTCGAGGCGTATGCGCGGCACTTCCTCTACCGGCATACGGACATACGCATGCCCACGTCGTACATCGACGGCTTCGCGCAGTACTTCTCCAGCGTGCGTTTTTCGCAAGGACAGATGGTGGTGGGCCGGGCGCCAAAGGCCATCGCGGGCTACCTGAATTTCATCGGCGAGGGTCGGCAGTACAGCCTCGAATACGACGACGTCCTGCAGGAGAGCCTGGCCAACGCTCGCAACGCCGCCGGTGCCGCCGGCGTGCGGCTCGAGTTCGAGGCGAAGTCCTGGCTGATGACGCACTACATGCTGTCATCGGAGGACAAGCGCAAGCGCCTGAACCAGTATCTGGTGCTCGTCGGCCGAGGGGTGTCTCCGACGATGGCGTTCGAACGCGCCTTCGACATGAAGACATCCGATATCAGCGAGGTGCTGTGGCGGTATGGCCTTCGGGGAACGCAAGCCCTGCGGGTGTCACATCCGTCCCTGCCTGCCGCCCGGGTGGCGTTCCGTACCCTGCCCCGCGCGACGGGCGAGTTCGTGCTGGCAGATGCCGCCTTGAAGTCGTGCCCGAGCCGGCAGGCCGGCGAGGCGCTGCTGAAGAAGGTCGGAGCTCTGGCAGCGCGATTCCCGGGCGACGATCTGGCTCGCCTCACCTTGAGCCGGGCACAGATCGACTGGGGGAATCCGCAGGATGCCTTGTCTGCGCTGGATGCCATCCTGCAAGACGACGACGCCAACTTCGAGGCTCGCTATCTGCTGGGCATGGCGAACCTGCGTCTTGCGGAGCGCAGCGAGGGCGAGGCCAGGCGTTCCCAGCTGCAGGCCGCGCAAGGCCATCTTCAGCGCGCGCGCGGGTTGAATCCGCAATCTTCGGAAGCAGCCTTCGCAGCCTTCAAGGCCGAAGTGGCTGCARCGGATGCGCCGGGCAGCGCAGCGCTGGAAGGTGTCATATCGGCCTGGCAGACCTCACGCGAAGTCGACGCGTTCGGCCGCTCCGCGGCGCTGGCCTACGCCTTTGCCGGCAATGCGGACAAGGCATACCAAACGCTCGGCTCGCTGGCACAGAACGCGCGGGCCGAGCCAATGGCCCGGTGGGCGAAGCAGTGGCAGACGCGCCTCCAAGCTGGCGTGACCCGTGGCGAGATCCTGGCGGAAATGCGCCGCAGCCCGGAGCCTGATGCGTCGTTCAAGGAATGGACCATCGACAAGGACCGCGTGATGCAGATCGTGGCGTTCAACTACAACCTGAAGGCCGCGCAAGATTTCATCAAGACAGCGCAAGGGCAGCAGCCGCCGCAACCGACAACCGACATGGGCGGAAGCAGGCAGAAACAGTAGCGCTCTCAGCCCCTCAGTCAGCCCCTGCGCTCGGAGCCATCCACCGCAAGCCAAGCTGCTCGCCGATATGCAGCCTTGAGGTCACCCTGCGCGTGCGCGATGAGCGCGGCGCCACCGACAACATCGAATGGGACATCCAACCTTGAACGCCATCCCGCGCCGCTCCTTCGTCGCACTTGTCGCAGCCAGCGGCCTCGGCCTGACCGGCTGCAACACAGCACCGGCCACGATGGCCGGCGCCGGGCCCGACACCACAGCCATCCAGTTGAACCAGCTCGGCTTCCTGCCGGGCGGCGCGAAGTGGGCCGCGCTGCGAGGCGCGTCGGCCGACAGCTTCGCCATCGTCGACGCGGCCACCGGCCAGGAAGTCTGGCGAGGACCACTCGGCCCGGCACAACGCTGGGAACCGGCGCAAGAAGACGTCCGCCTCGCCGACTTTTCCGCCTTGCGCCGGCCGGGCCGCTACCACCTGCAGCTGGCGGGCCTGGCGCCGTCCGCGCCCTTCGTCGTTGCAGGGGACGCCTATGCGGCGCTCAACGCGGCGGCGATCAAGTTCTTCTACTTCAACCGGGCCAGCCTTGCGCTCGACCCCGCCCATGCCGGCGTCTGGGCGCGGCCCGCAGGTCATGCAGACGACCGCGTCTTCGTGCACGCCTCGGCGGCCGGCCCGGGTCGCCCCGCGGGCGCGACCATCAGCGCACCCAAGGGCTGGTACGACGCCGGCGACTACAACAAGTACGTCGTCAATTCCGGCATCACCATCTACTCGCTGCTGGCGGCCTGGGAGCATTTCCCCGCGCTGTTCATGGCGCAGAACCTCAACATCCCCGAGAGCGGCAACGGCATGCCCGACCTGCTCAACGAGGCGCTGTGGAACCTGGACTGGATGCTCTCCATGCAGGACCCAGCGGACGGCGGCGTTTATCACAAGCTCACCAACAAGGGCTTCGACGGCATCGTCATGCCCCACGAGGCCCGCAGCGAGCGCTACGTCGTCATGAAGACGACCGCGGCCACGCTCGACTTTGCCGCGGTGATGGCGCAGGCCAGCCGCGTGTTTGCGCCCTTCGAGGCGCAACGCCCCGGCTTGTCCGCCCGCATGCTGGCGGCGGCGCGGCGCGCCTGGGCCTGGGCCGGCGCCCATCCGGCGGTCTACTACCAGCAGCCCGCCGACATCCACACCGGCGGCTACGACGATGCGCATGTCTCCGACGAGCTCAGCTGGGCCGCGGCCGAGCTGTACATCACGACGCGTGACGACGCTTTCTGGCAGGCGCTGCCGCAGCCGCTGCCCAAGATGGAGTCGCCAGGCTGGGCGACCGTCGGCGCGCTGGCCTGGATCAGCCTAGCCCACCACCGCGAGCGCCTGACACCGGCCGCCGACCGCAAGCTCATCGAGCGGCAGATCCTCGGCACGGCGGACACGCTGGCCCTGCGATGGGCGCAGTCACCCTATCGCCTGGCCATGCAGCGCCAGGACTTCGAGTGGGGCAGCAACGCCGTCGCGCTGAACCAGGCGTTGATGCTGGTCCAGGGCTACCGCCTGACCGGAGATCGCCTGCATCTCGACGCCGCGCAGGCGGCCCTCGACTTCGTGCTCGGCCGCCACCCGACGGGCTACACCATGGTCACGGGCTTCGGCACCCGCTCGCCCCTGCTTCCCCATCACCGCCCCAGCGGCGCCGCCCCGAAGCTGCCGCCCGTGCCCGGAATGATCGTCGGTGGCTCACGCCCGGGCGGCGACGACTGCAAGAAGGCCTATCCATCGCAGGCGCCTGCCAAGGCCTACCTGGATGACTTCTGCAGCTTCACCACCAACGAGATCGCGATCAACTGGAACGCGCCTCTCGTCTACGTGTCGGCCGCCCTACAGGCGCTGACACCCGTTGCAGCCCTGCCCTGAGCAGCGGTGGCGGATTTCCCAACAGCGACCTTCGAGCGCCATCACCACAACGAGACACCCATGATCAAACGCCTGACTTCCCTATCTGCCGCCGTGCTGGCCCTCAGCCTCAGCGCCCAGGCTGGCGCCGCCAGCCCGGCCGAACGCAAGGTCGACCTCGACATCGCCGCCGCCAAGGCGCCGGTCGATCGCTTCTTCGATCTGGCGATCGGCTCCGACTATGTCGGCACCACGGGTCGCCCCGAGAACCTGGCTCAGCTCAAGACCGCCGCCGACGAGCTGGGCTTTCGCTCCGTGCGCTTCCACGATGTCTTCCACGACGTCTACGGCACCGTGAAGAAGGAAGGCGACAAGCTGGTGTTCGACTGGACGGGCATCGACCGCCTCTACGACGCCATGCTGGCACGCGGCATCAAGCCTTTCATCGAACTGGGCTTTTCGCCCAAGGTGATGACCACTTCCAACCTCACCATCTTCCACTGGAAGGGCAACACCTCGCACCCGCAGCCGGGCCCCTGGTCGGAGCTGATCGACGCCTTTGCGCGCCACCTGATCCAGCGCTACGGCGCCGAGGAAGTGCGCAAGTGGCCCTTCGAGGTGTGGAACGAACCCAATCTGGACGGCTTCTGGGAAAAGGCCGACCAGAAGGCCTACTTCGAGCTCTACGCCAACACGGCGCGCACCCTGAAGAAGGTCGACCCGGCGCTGAAGGTGGGCGGCCCGTCCACCGCCGGTGCGGCCTGGGTGCCGGAACTGCTGGCGTATGCCAAGAAGGAAGGCGTGGCGGTGGACTTCGTCACCACGCACACCTATGGCGTGACCGAGGGCTTCCTTGACGAGTATGGCCAGTCCGACCGCATCCTGGCGCCCGACTCCAACTCCATCATTGGCGACGTGCGCCGCAACCGCAGCGAGATCGAGGCGTCGGCCTTCCCGGGCATCCCGCTGTACATCACGGAGTGGAGCACCAGCTACAACCCGCGCGACAAGGTGCACGACAGCTACATCAGCGCACCGTGGATCCTGACCAAGCTGCGCGGCACGCGCGGCTATGCCCAGGCCATGAGCTACTGGACCTACAGCGACCTGTTCGAGGAGCCGGGCCCGCCGGACCGCGCCTTCCACGGCGGCTTCGGCCTGATGACGCGCGACGGCGTGCGCAAGCCGGCGTGGTTCGCCTACAAATACCTCAATGCCTTGCGCGGCAACGAGGTGCCCAGCAAGGATGACAAGGTGCTGGCTGCGGTGGACGGCGGCAAGACGGCCGTGCTGGTCTGGGACTGGCAGCATCCGGATCAGAAGACGAGCAGCAACGGCGTCTTCTTCGGCAAGCCCGTGCCCAACGGCCCGGCACCCGCTGTCACGCTGAACCTGCACAACGTCAGCGCCGGCAGCTACCGCGTGCTGGTGCGCCGCACGGGCCACAAGGTCAACGACGCCTACACCGCCTACCTTGAAATGGGCGCACCCAAGGACCTCGACCCGCAGCAGCTGACCCAGTTGCAGGGCCTGACCGAGGACAAGCCGGAGACTGACCGCATCGTCAAGGTGGGCAAGGACGGCAAGCTGCAGTGGAAGCTGACCATGCGCAGCAACGACATTGCATTGGTGACGGTCGAGCCGCTCAGGCCCTGATCGCCTGCGCATGGCATCGCGGCGCGGCATCTTCGTAGCGGTCGCACTGTCATGGGCGGCCCGCTGCCTGCCGCTGCCAGGGCAGGCGGAAACCCCGCACAAGATTCGGCTGCTCATCATCGAAGGCATCAGCAACCATGACTGGCCACGCCGGCTGGCACGGGTGCGGGAGATCCTCGCCCGCGATGGCTCCTTCGACGTGGACGTGTCCATCACACCGCCGGATGCAGGCGACCCCGCAGCCTGGGCGCGCTGGCGGCCCGACTTCGCGCGCTACGACGTGGTGCTGTCGGGCTACAACAACCTCGGTGGAAAGCCCGGCTGGCCGGCTGAGGTGCAGCGCGCCTTCGAGGCCTTCGTGAGCGGCGGCGGTGGCTTCTACGCCTATCACGAGGCCAACAACGCCTTCGCCGAGTGGCCGCAGTACAACGAGATGATCGGCCTGGGCTGGCGCGACAAGCACTTCGGTACGGCCCTGCTGGTGCGCGAAGGCGAATCACTTCAGACCGTCCCCGCCGGCGAAGGCGACGACACCTGGCACGGTGACCGCACCGATGCCCTCGTGCACCAACGCGGCCAGCACCCCATCCATGCCGGGCTGCCGCGCAGCTGGCGGGCTGCCGACGTGGAGGTCTACCGCTACGCCCGCGGCCCGGCCCGCAACGTCGACGTGATCGCCTATGCGCACGACGGCGTGGACGACCGCCAGTTCCCGGTCGAATGGACGGTTCAGTACGGCGGGGGGCGGGTGTTCGTGTCCGCCTATGGCCATCTTTGGTTCGGGCAGGAGACGCCGCCCAGCATGCGCTGCGCGGCCTTCCAGACGCTGATGCCACGGGCACTGAAGTGGCTGGCGCGCCGCGACCCCGACCGCCGTCTGCCCGCTGACTTCCCCGGCCCGGACGCCATCTCACTGCGCCAGCCTTGAGCACCGCCTCAACTCACGCCCGAGCCCGTCATGCTCAAGGTCAGGATGGCGCGCACGCGCTGAACGCAGACGCGGCCGAACGCAGCGCCTGCCCGGGCGCTCAGCCCAGCATCTTTTGCAGCGTGAGAGGGTGCAGCGGCATGCGCTCCACCGCTGCGGCGATGGCCTGCTGCCGGCCGCGCAGCGCTCGTCATGCCGCGGCACGCATCGAACTGAACGACCCGCGGAACCACGCAGGCCCCGAACACCACCAACGAGCGCCGTCAGCGCAAGCACTGGCCTGGCGCCTCTCAATGGCCGGAGTCGTAGAAACACCAAGGCATGTTAGCTATCAATTAATATGATAGCGATAACAACAGTCCGGAGACGAGCGTGCATTTTCAATCCGCCCCCCTGGATGACGCCGGCATCCGATCACCCTCGCCCAGACATGAACATCGCGCCCGACTGAACGACATCGCCCGCGAGGCGGGCGTCAGCCTCGCCACTGTTGATCGCGCGCTGCACCACCGTTCCGGCGTCAGTGATCGCACGCTGCTACGCGTGCAACAAGCCCAGCAGCGGCTGTCCACCGTGCACACGCGCGCACCGACCGGAAATCGCGCCTTGCTCCTGTGCTTCCTACTGCCCGCGGGTGACAACAGTTCGTCGCCATGCTGCGCAGCGAGTTGGAGACGCTCACTCCCTGGCTGATCGAGCAAGGAGCTCGCATCGACATCCGCACCACCGATGCCTTCGAGCCCGCCGCTGCGGCATATGCGGTTAAACGCCTGCGCGGGCAGTACGACGCGATCGTGCTGATGCTGCAGGACCATCCGCTCGTGCGCGAAGCCGTCGAACGCGCAGCGGCGGACGGCACCTGTGTGGTGACCTTGGTGTCGCAGATCGCGACGCGCCAGAGAACACCCTTTGTGGGCATAGACAACGCGGCTGCCGGCCGCACAGCCGGCACCCTGCTCGGCCGCTTCACCGGCGACCGTAGCGGGCGCGTCGGCATCGTCATGGGCTCTCGAAGCCTGCAGGACCATGCCGAGCGCCTGCGCGGCTTCAGTGAGCTGATGGCAGCACAGCATCCTCGGCTGGCCTTGCTGGAACCCCTGGAATGCAACGATCGCGACGAGTTCACACAGCCCGCAGTAACCAAGTTGCTGGCCGCACACCCTGACCTGGGTCGGCTTCCCAGGAAGCGCGAGCCTCCTGCCATCTTGCGCTGAACCTGTTGGCCCGGCAGTCGGCGCTGTATGACGTCGAGTCCATCCGCACCGAGATCTACCTCAAGGACACCTGCCCTAGGGCACGCATGACCCCGGATGGCAGTACCGCACGGATGGCCTCCATTGCCCGCCGACGCGCCCCTGATGAGCAACTGAAAGCACGCTGTGCGCCCCGCGTGATATCGCAATCATGTCCGGCAGAACGCTGGTTTCGCCCGTACGACACAGGAGCGATCTGGAACCCAGGGCTTCGCAAATTTGGGCTCCGCACAAAAAACTTCACACGGCGGAGCGTGGGCGCATTGCACACGCCGCAGCACCGCCCGTACCAAGCCAAAGCCTGTTCTTCTGGACAACTTTGCCTATGAAAAGCAGGCTGTCGCAGGCCACGTTTCGCCGAAGCCAGTTGTTGCCCCAAAAGGAACCGGTCAACCAAATTAGGCTAAATCACAACATAACGGAATTTGGTCTGATCACTTTTTTCTGTCTTTCGATGCTGATATTCGTATCACCTGACGGGCTTGCCCACGAGGGACCACCTCAAAGTCAGGTTCGTCTCGAAGTGCCAAGGGGAAACCTTGGTTCAACACGATTGGTAGCGCCTAACAATCTGTTTTCTGAGTGATTTTTCAGGGCTTAGCGCGCTGGCGACAGCACACAGAACCTGCTTCAACGTTGCACGGCCCTGCGGTTGGGGTCTGTGCATCAAGGGGCCTTGCAGGCCCTACAACGATCCGGCCCTCGACGGCCTTCAGGAGACAAAAATGAACAAACCCCCACAGGTCAGTACCTACCGGCGGAGCTTGCCGGCCGCTCGTGGCGCGCTGACGCTCACCGTGTTGGCGGGGCTGGTCAGCCAAGCCTATGCGCAACAAGCCGCCGTACCCGCGGAGAAGCAGCTACTCGACACGGTGGTAGTCAGCGGCTTCCGCAGCTCACTCGCAGCCTCGGCCCGCGAGAAGCGCGACACCGTCGGGCTGTCCGACTCCATCCATGCCGAGGACATCGGCAAGTTCCCCGACAACAACCTGGCCGAGTCCATTTCTCGCGTGCCAGGCGTGCAGGTCAACCGCGACTTCACGGGTGAGGGCCTGAACATCCAGGTGCGCGGCCTTGGCTCCAACTTCACGCGCATCCTGCTGAACGGCGCGCCCATCGCGTCCGCTGGCACCAGCGGCGGCAGCGCGTCCAACGCGAACCGCGAGGTTGACCTGGACTTCCTGCCCGGCGACCTGTTCTCGCGCGTGACCGTGTCCAAGAGCCCGACGGCGCAGACGCTGGAAGGCGCCATCGCCGGCGTGGTGGACATGCGTACCGCCCGCCCCTTCGACAAGGCCGGCACACGCGGCGTTCTGAAGCTGCAAATGGCCAAGAACGACCCGTCGCCGCACGCCAGCACGCGTGGCACGGCGCTCTACAGCACCACGTTTGGCGACACCTTCGGCGTGCTCGTCGGCGCGTCCTTCGCTCGCAATCGCGTGGCGACGCGAGGCTTCGAGGTCGGTTATGTGCAGGACTGGATCACGCCCCGCCTGGCCATCCCCTCGCAGTCCACGGCTGGCACGGCCGGCACGACCGCCGGCGCCTGGAACATCCCGACCACCGTGCCCGCCGCTGCGGCCGGCACCTACACCGTCGGCGGCGTGACGCAGACGCTGACCGCCGGCCAGGCCATCGACGCTGCGCTGCTCAAGACAATGAACCCCGGCGCGACAAACCAGCAACTGGACAACGGCTACGTGCCCCGCCTGCCGCGCCCCGTGTACTTCGAGGGCCAGCGCGACCGCCTGAACGGCCTGCTGAGCGTAGAGTTCCGCCCGACGGAAGACTTCGACGCCTACGTCGACGTGCTGCTGGGCAGCAAGACGAACAAGCAGGAGCGCTCCGACTTCAACATCAGCATGCGCAACGGCGCCGCCATCCCGATGGGGATGACGTACGACCGCACCGACTGCGCCAACTACTGTTTCGCCACGGGCGGCACGTTCCTGAACACCGTCGGCTTCCTCGAATGGCGCCGCCAGGACGAGAAGACGCACTTCACGTCGCTGACCCCCGGCATGGAGTGGCGCCTCACGGACAAGTGGACGCTCACCGGCCAGGTCAACATGGCTCGCAGCGGCTTCAAGCGCCTGGCGCCGACGCTGCTGGTGCCAACCAACGCGGCCAAGCCCTTCACCACCAACATCAGCCACAACGGCGACTTCCCGGTCTACACGCCCAGCAGCGACCCGAACGACCCGAAGACCTTCGGCTGGTACACCGGCGGCCCGACCGGCGTCACGGCCACCATCAACGGCGAAGGCCGCGAAATCCGCACCCGCGGCGCGCGCTGGAACCTGGCGTGGGGTGACGAGAAGCTCACGGTCAAGGGCGGCATGGCCTACGACACCTACAACCGCAGCATCACCGGCATGGGCGACGACGGCCGCTGGGCCAACATCGCCTGCGGCGGCAATCTGAACTATCAGATGCTGGCGCCCAACAACACCGGCCCCAACCCCTGCAACGGCAGCATCACGGCGGCCAATGCAGCCGCGACGAACCCCCTGACGCAGTACCCCGGCTACGGCAGCGGCTGGACCGCCGGCAAGCCGCCGCTGGCCTACCTGGGCTCGGCCGTGCCCGACATGTCCCAATACCTGTCGCCCGGGCGCGCCGGCTTCGTGACGTTGGACTGGGCCCGTTTTGCCGAAGCGACGCAGTACAACCAGCTGGCCAGCAACTTGATCCCCGCTACCGGCAACGGCTTCAGCGGCGTGTCGGCCCAGCGCTTTGGCGAGAACGTCTTCGGCAGCTACCTCGAGGTGTCGGGCCAGGCGCGCATCTTCGACCGCCTGCTGCGCTATGACCTGGGCCTGCGCCACACGCATGCCATGCAGACCATCGGCATCTTCGCCAGCRTGCCTGACCCGCGCACGACCGCCCTGCCCGACGGCGGCACGACCAACGCGAGCCAGGGCGCGCGCTACCCGGCCCAGGTGGTGGAAACACAGGGCCGCACGTCGTACAACACCAACCTGCCGAGCGGCACGCTGGCCTACAGCATCGCCGACGACATGATCGTGCGCGCGGCCGCCTCCAAGTCCATCACCCGGGCCAACCCGAGCGACCTGCGTCCCCTCACGCTCACCGTCAACGACGTGGCCTTCCAGCTCGTGTCGGCGACCAACCCCAACCTCAAGCCGTTCGAAGCCAAGAACCTGGACCTGGGCTGGGAGTGGTACACCGACAAGAAGGGCAGCTACCTCGCCGCGGCGTTCTTCAAGAAGGACATCAAGAACTTCCCGCGCACGGTGACGCAGCAGCTGACGCTTTCGCAGATTCGTCAGATCTATGGGGACAACTCCATCACCTACGCTGCTGGCAGCCAGGCCGAAACGGCGGTCAACGCCAGCGGCGGCCCGGACAAGCACCTGATGACGCTGAGCCAGCCGGTCAACACGTCAGACGTCATGAAGCTCAAGGGCGTGGAGCTGACGTGGTCGCAGTCGCTGGACCGCTGGCTGCCGTGGAACGGCTTCGGCTTCGTCACCAACTACACCCGCACCATGCAGGACGCCGGCACCAGCGGCCAGGTGCCGATCGGTGTGTCGCCCTACACGGCCAACCTGACGGTGTATTTCGAGAACAGCCGCGGCTCCATCCGCCTGAGCAACAGCTATCAGGCGCAGAGCTCGTTCGACACGATGGCCTCGGACGGCAACAACGCCTTCCGGCTCATCAAGGCCAACCGGGCCTACTTCGTGATGGACCTCTCCACGCGCCTGGAAATCGGCGACTGGGTGGGCTGGAAGAAGGGCGTGTCGGTCAACTTCGACGTTGCCAACCTGGGCGCGGCCAAGCAGAAGTCGTTCGTGCAGGAAGAGTACGCGACGCGCACCTACTGGGATCCGGGTCGCACCTACCAGCTGACGGCGCAGGCAAAGTTCTGATCCTCGCCAACCGGGCGCCAACATTGGCGCCCATCGCAGGGCCGGCTCGCGCCGGCCTTGTTCCTTTGTGTGGCGCGGCAGGAGCAACCCGTGGTATCGCGTAGACAGCTGTTGATGACCCCGCTGCTCGCCGGTCTGACGGGCAGCGTCCTGGCCTCGGCCGTGCGCTTCGAGCGCCGCGGCGGCGGATTCACCATTGCGACACCCGATGGCGCGACGCCGATCTGGGTAGACGCTGCCGACCACAAGGGCGTGGCCCGTGTCGCGGCAGACCTGGCTGCCGACGTGGCGCGCGTGACCGGCAGCGCTGCGCCCACCGTCGGCAGCCGCAGCGCTGCCGCACGGCGCGTCATCGTCGTTGGCTCGCTCGACCGCAGCCCGCTTGTGCAGGACCTCGTGCGGCGCGGCAAGCTGGACGTGACCGGCGTGGCGGGGCAGTGGGAAGCCTATGTCGTGCAGACCGTCAGCCAGCCCTTCCCCGGCGTCGACGAAGCGCTGGTGATTGCCGGCGCCGACAAGCGCGGCACCATCTACGGCGCCTACGACCTGTCGCGCAGCATGGGCGTCTCGCCCTGGTACTGGTGGGCCGACGTGCCTGTGCAGCAGCGCGCCGAGATCTGGATAGCCGCCGGCCGACGCGTGCAGCGCTCACCCGCCGTCAAGTTCCGCGGCATCTTCCTGAACAACGAGGCGCCCTGCCTGTCTGGCTGGACAGCCGAGAAATTCGGCGGCATGAACTCGGCCTTCTACACCAAGGTGTTCGAGCTGCTGCTGCGCCTGCGCGCCAACTACCTCTGGCCAGCGATGTGGAACAACGCCTTCGTCGAGGACGACCCGCTCAACGCGGTGCTGGCCGACGAATACGGCATCGTCATGGGCACGTCCCATCACGAGCCGATGAACCGCGCCCACAAGGAGTTCACCAACCGCCGCGAGCAGCTCGGCAACGGGCAGTGGAACTACCAGAGCAACCGCCCCGCCATCCGCGAGTTCTTCCGCGAGGGCGCCGCACGCAGCAAGCAGCATGAGCTGCTGGTGACGCTGGGCATGCGCGGCGACGGCGACGTGGCGCTGGAGGGCACGGGCGGCCTGCAATCCGACATCCGGCTGCTGGAGGAAGTCATCACCGACCAGCGCCAATTGCTCGTCGAGCAGACCGGGCGGCGCATAGCGGACATCCCGCAGGTCTGGGTGCTGTTCACCGAGGTGCTCAAGTATTACGACGGCGGGCTCAAGCTGCCGCCGGACGTGACGCTGATGTTCTCCGACGACAACGTCGGCTACCTGCGCCGCCTGCCCACGGCCGCCGAGCGCGCCACGCGCACCGGCGGCTTCGGCATCTACCACCACATGGACATGAACGGTGGGCCCTACTCGTACAAGTGGACCAACACCAACCCGCTGCCCAAGCTGTGGGAGCAGCTCAACCAGGCCTTGCACCACGGCGCCGACCGCATCTGGATCACCAACGTCGGCGACCTCAAGCCGCTGGAGCTGCCGATCGAATTCTTCCTGGCCATGGCCTGGGACCCGGCCTCGGTGGGCCGCGACAAGATCCAGGCCTGGACCGAAGCCTGGGCCGAGCGCGACTTCGGCCCGGCGAACGCGCGCGACATCGCATCCATCGTGTCGCGCTATGCCAAGTACAACGCCTGGCGCAAGCCCGAGGTGCTCAAGCCCGACACTTACAGCCTCGAACATCACAACGAAGCCGCGCGCATCGCCGCGCTGTGGGCCGACCTGCGGCGCCAGGCCGAGGCCGTCAATGCCAAGCTGCCGGCCGAACAGCGCGCCGCCTACTACCAGTTCGCGCTGCACCCGGCGCGGGCCTGCGCCAACCTGAACGAGCTGCTGCTGGCCGCCGCACGCAACCAGCGGTTTTCGCGCCAGGGCCGCGCCAGCACGAATGACGAAGCGGCGCTGGTGCGGCGCCTGTTCGCCGACTCGCGCCGCATCCGCGACACCTACAACCACGAGCTGTCCGGCGGCAAGTGGAACCACCTGATGGACCAGACCTACCTGGGCTATTTCGACTGGTACCAGCCGACCTACGACATCCCGCCGCCCACCACCGAACTGGGCCTGCCCGACGTTGCCCGTTTCGGCGTCTGCGTGGACGGCGCCGCGCAGGCCTGGCCGGGCTACTACCTGCCGCCCACACTGCCCACCTTCGACGGCCTGGTGCGCGGCACAAGCTGGTTCGAGGTCTTCCCGCGCGGCCAGCGAGCCGTGAAGGCGGATGTGAAGGCCGACCAGCCGTGGATCAAGCTGCGCGCCGTGCCCGCTTTCTCGGCCGGCAGCCAGGATGTGCGCCACGAGGTCGACATCGACTGGGCCCAGGTGCCCGAAGGCAACCCCACCGGGGCGATCACGGTGTCGGACGGCAGCGAGCACGTCGTCATCGCGGTTCGTGTGGCCGGCGCGTCTGTGCAGCAGCGCCAGGACGCGCGCAACGCCTGGGGCAGCCTGGCCGGCGCCTTCAGCATCCCGGCGGACGGCTTCGAGCGCAACACCGAGGCGGCCGGCGTGCGCTGGCAGCCGCTGCCGGACTACGGCCGCGTCGAGGTGGCGATGACGCCGGTGCCCGTCAATGCCGCGTCCGTGCGCGACCCGCGTCAGGCGCCACGCCTGCAATACCCGATCTATGTCGGCCGGGCCGGCGACTACCAGTTCGACGTCATCACCGCGCCCACGATGCGCACCGATCCCGCGCACGAGCTGTCGCTCGCCCTCTGGGTCGACGACGGCGCGCCGCAGGTGAAGAGCGTCTTCAACGCCGACGAGCGCGAGTCGCAGGAGTTCCTCGGCCGGGCCTACGACATCAACGCCCGCACCGACATGCGGGTCATGAAGTTCCGCTTGCGCATAGCCTCGCCCGGCCGCCATGTACTGACCGTGGCGATGGTCGACCCGGGCCTCGTGCTGCAGCAGATCCAGGTCTACCGCGACCGCCTGCCGCCCTCCTACTTTGGCCCGCTGCCCAAACGCATCGCTGCATGACCATGCCAACCGCACTCAAGTCCCTGCTCCTCGCCCTGTCCCTCGCTGCCGTCTCTCTCGCGCAGGCGGCCACACTCACGGCGACCCTCGTCGTCGAGGCCGACAAGCCCGGCCCGCGCATCGACCCGAACATCTACGGCCAGTTCGTCGAGCACCTCGGGCGCGGCGTGCACGAGGGCATCTGGGTTGGCGAGGGCTCGCCCATTCCCAACGTGCGCGGCATCCGCAGCGACGTGGTGGCGGCGCTCAAGCGCATCAAGGTGCCGGTCGTGCGCTGGCCGGGCGGCTGCTTCGCCGAGCTCTACCACTGGCGCGACGGCATCGGCCCGCGCGAGCAGCGCCCGCGTGGGGTGAACGCCGCCTGGGGMGACGAGCCTGAAACAAATGCCTTCGGCTCGCACGAGTTCATGGACTTGATCGAGCAAATCGGCGCCAAGCCCTTCCTGTCCGTCAACCTGGCCAGTGGCTCCCCGGCCGAGGCGCAAAGCTGGCTGCACTACCTGACCGACCCGGCCAGCTCGGGTGCCGGCGCCGAGCGCGCGCGCAACGGCCGCAAAGAGCCCTACAACATTCCCTACATCGGCATCGGCAACGAGAACTGGGGCTGCGGCGGCAACATGACGGCCGAGTACTACGCCGACCAATACCGCCAGTACCTCAGCGTGCTGCGCCCCTTCGGCACCTTGATCGCCACCGACGCCAACGCCGACGACTACGCCTGGACCGAAACCGTCCTCAAGCGGGCGCTGTTCCGGCATTCACAGTCGACACCGCTGGCCTGGATCAACAAGACACCGCAGCTGTCCATGATGTCGCTGCACTTCTACACCTTTGCTGGCGACGACTGGGGCAACAAGAGTCCGGCGCTGGGGTTCACCGAACTCGACTGGGCCAGGTCGCTGCTGCGCACGCAAAAGATGGACGAGCTCATCACGCGGCACACCGCCATCATGGACAGGCACGACCCCGAGCGTCGCGTGGGCCTGGCGGTCTCGGAGTGGGGCACCTGGTGGGCTGAAGACAAGACCCGGCCCTCCAACCTCTACCAGGTCGGCACGCTGCGCGACGCCGTCATCGCCGGGTTGACACTGAACATCTTCCAGGACCACGCCGAGCGCGTGCGCATGGCCAACCTCGCGCAGATGGTGAACGTGCTGCAATCCCTCGTCCTGACAAAGGGCGAGAAGATGATCGTCACGCCGACGTATCACGTCTTCGACCTTTACCAGGGCCATCAGGGCGCGATGCGCCTGCCTGTCAGCGTGAGCGTGCCGAGCTATCGCGTGGGAGATGTCGACCTGCCCAGCCTGAGCGTCTCGGCGTCGCGCAGCGAGGGCGGCAAGCTCACGCTCTCCATCGTGAACCTTCGTGCGAGCGACGACATCCGCCTGGCGGTTGAACTACAAGGCGCCAGCTTTCGCAGCGTGCGGGGCCGCACAGTCACGGCAGGCAGCCTCGATGCCCATCCAGGCTTCGAAGGGCCGGACCCCCTTCAGCCAAGGCCGCTGTCGGGCATCAGTCTCAGGCCGGGGCGACTCGAAGCAACGGTGCCGTCAAGGTCGGTGAGCGTCATCGAAGTCAGCCCCTGAACAACCTGCTTCCATTGATCAGAGCACCGAATCGCCGGACAGGCCCGTTCAACCCCGGGTCACGACGCGTACCTTCGGCAAAGGCGTCACTGAGGATCGTTTGCGAGGAGCGGCATCGGACTGTCGGCGGATGAGCTCGCAGTCCATGTGCACCACCTGCGGCTCGAATTCCTGCGCCGCGCGCCTCGCCTTCACCTGCCGCACCAGGAGACTGACCGAAGCGGCAGCCATCATCCTGATCGGCTGGCGAATCGTCGTCAGCTCCGGCCGGCCACTGGTCGCAATCGGCGTGTCGTCACAGCCCACCACCGTCAGGTCGCCCGGGACGTCCAGCCCAAGCTGGTGCGCCACCGTCACCGTGGCTGCCGCCATGTCGTCATTGCTGGCAAAGACTGCCGTGGGGCGCGGCGCCCTAGCCAGCAGGGCTTCAGCAGCCACCAAGCCTGAGTTGTAGGTGAACAGACCGGGCACCACAAAGTCGTCCGGCGTGGTCAAGCGCGCGTTCCGCATGGCGCTTCGGAACCCGTTCAAGCGGCATTCCGTGGCGCTGTGGGTCGCACTGCCGGTGATGAAGCCGATGCGTTCGTGTCCAAGCGCAATCAGATGCTGCGTCATCTTCATCGCAGCGCCGTAGTGATCCACACCCACTGAACTCACCCTTGCGTCGGGCCTGCCCGGCGCGACCAGCATGGCGGCGAGGCCTCTCTCAAGGACGTTGTCGATCAGCGCACCGCAGTCGCTCAGCGGCGGCGCGATGATGACGGCATCGAGTCCGCTGCCCAGGAATGAATCCACACTGCCGGCGCCACGATGCTGGTCGACCCATTCGACGGCGAGTTGCACGCTGCTGGAACTGGCTTCGTTGATGAGCCCGATCAGAAACTCGCTCAGGTAGCCTGCACTCGGGTTGCTGTAGAGCACGCCGACCCGAATGGGTCCGATTTCGACGATGCGCCGGATCTCCTGACTCGAGACGTATTTCAGGTCGGATATTGCAGCCAGGACCCGCTCACGCGTCGAGGCCCTGACTGCCTGCTCGCCATTGACGACGCGCGACACCGTCATTGCCGAGACTCCGGCACGCTGCGCGACATCCGCCAGTGTCACCGGTTTGTTCCGCTGGGCTTGGTTGGCTGCCAGGTTTTCCATATTCCGTAGTATTAACGAAAGCGTTGATGCAATGTGACGCCAACAAATCAACCGAGGCACTCGATATCAAATTCGATATTGATCTTGGTAAATTCAATATTGGTTCTTACTGCACCCTCCGATTAATATCAATGCGCATCAAGCAATTGCATGGCGTCGGGACGACGCCATCGAGAGCTGATCTGCGCATTCAAGCTCGGACGGGGTGCTCCGACACGATCAGCTGCAACATTACCACCAATTGGTTGCGTCACCATTTCCGAACGGTAAGCGCAATCAAAGCGCGTTAAAGCCGCTCGCGAAAGCACTGCGACACGACGCGCAAGCGGCGCTAACCTCTCAAGCCCTGCGCGCAAACCCCAAGAGTCACGTGCCACATGATATCGCTATCATTCGTCGTTATAAAAACGCTGGAGACCGTGCGTGACATCCTTCCCATCAACCATGGGTTTTGTGGCGGCCGCCCTGCTGACCTTGGCCTGCTCGCAGAGCGGCGCCCAGAGTACGTCGCCAAACGGTACTCCGCGCCAGGGCGCCAACAGCGCTGCACCAATGCCCGCCACCTTCAGCAATCCGGTCGTCAGCGGGTTTGCCTCCGACCCGAGCGTCTGTCGCGCTGGCAGCGATTTCTATCTCGTGACCAGCACCTTCGAGTACCTCCCGGGGCTGCCGATCTATCACAGCCGTGATCTCGTGCATTGGCGGCTGATCGGCAATGCCCTGTCTCGCGAGACGCAGATCAGCTTCGTCGGCCGCAAGAGTTCTCAAGCGATCTTTGCGCCGACCATCCGCTGCGAGAGCGGCCGCTTCTACATCGTGACGACCGACGTGGACGGGATTGGCAACTTCTACATCACTGCGACCGACCCTGCCGGCGAGTGGTCCGACCCGGTCCGCCTGCCCGAGCCGGTCTTCGGCATGGATCCGTCCTTCTTCTTCGACGATGACGGTACCGTCTACTACACACGCCATGGCGGTGGCCGCAACGGCGGCGTCTATCAGGCTCGCGTCGACCTCAAGGCCGGCAAGCTGCTGGAAGAGCCACGGCTGGTGTGGAGCGGCATGGGCGGCATCTGGCCCGAGGGCCCGCACCTCTACAAGCGAAACGGGTGGTACTACCTGATGATCGCCGAGGGTGGCACGTCCTACGACCACCGCATCACGATGGCGCGCTCCCGCTCGCCCTGGGGCCCCTTCGAACCCCACCCCGACAACCCGGTGCTGACCCACCGCAACCTGCCCAAGCATCCGCTGCAGGCGCTGGGCCACGCCGACCTCGTAACCACGCCGGAGGGCGAATGGTGGGCCACGCTGCTGGCCATCCGCCCGCAGGAGGCGGCTGGCGGCCGTCACCATCACATCGGCCGCGAGACGCTGCTTGCCCCCGTGCACTGGCGCAAGGACGACTGGCCCGATTTCGGCCAGAACGGCGTGCTGGCCGAAGCCCAGCCCACGCGCGGCCTGCCCGGCTGGGCGCCCTGGCCGCAGGTGCCGGTGCGCGAGACCTTTGCGCCCGAACGCAAGCTGCCGCCGCACTGGGCCTTCCTGCGCACACTGGCCAAGGACCGCTGGTCGTTGACCGAGCGGCCTGGCCGGCTGCGGCTGGTCGGCGGGCGCACCGACCTGGATGTCATCGGCACGCCTGCCTTCGTGGGGCGCCGCCAGGAGCACTTGAACCAGCGCTTTGCAACGGAGCTGGACTTTAGTCCTGCCGCCGATGGCGACGCCGCAGGTCTGGCGCTGCGGATGAATGAATCGCACCACGTGCTGCTGCGAGTTACCGGCCTGCAGGAACGACGCGTTGAATGCCTGCAGCGCCTGGGCAACAAGCCGCAGGTGCTGGCGTCAGCGCCCGTCAAGTCAGCAGCGCTTCAGCTCCAGGTGGTGGCAACCCCTACCCAGTACACCCTGTCCTGGAGAGCGGCCGGCAAGCCGCAGGACTGGCAGACTCTGTGCAGCGTGCCGACCTACCAGCTATCCACCGAGACGTCGAGCGGCTTCACGGGTGTCTACATGGGGCTGTATACGTTCAGCGAAACGGCCAAGCCCGCGACCGCCGACTTTGCTTGGGTCGACTTCGAGGCGCTTGGCCCCTAGGGAAGGTCTGCAAAACCCCTCGTCAATCCGAGTGGTGACGGGGGTGAACGCGAGGGCCGATGCGAGGCCCGGAAGAAGCAGCTTTATTTCCCCTGGCATACTCAAAACGGTAAGCACCGGCGTCTCCGGTGCAGACGCCCTCCCCGGGCGCACAGCCGCGACTCATGCCGCCTCTGCCCACGGTCACCAAAGCCTTCCTGCTGGCTTGTGTCGGCTTCTTCTGCTTCTTCGAGATCTTTCCCGGTCTCGCCGTCCTGTTCGAGCTGTGGCCGCTAAGCACGGGCCTGTTCTGGCCCTGGCAGCCGATCAGCTACGCCTTCCTGCATGGCAGCTTCATGCATCTGCTGTTCAACATGTTGGGGCTGTGGATGTTCGGCGGCGAGCTGGAGCGGGTCTGGGGCCCGAAGCGCTACACGCAGATCCTCGTTGCCAGCACGCTGACCGCAGCCGCCGTGCAGTTGCTCTTCACCTGGGCCATCGGTGCAAACTCGCCGACGGTGGGCGCGTCGGGCGCGATCTTCGGCCTGCTGCTGTCCTTCGGCATGCTGTTTCCCAACCGCATCATCGTGCCGCTGATTCCGCCCATCCCGATGAAGGCCAAGTACTTCGTCGCGATCTTCGGCGGGCTGGAGCTCATCCTCGGGTTCAACAGCTCCAGCGGCGTGGCCCACTTCGCCCACCTCGGCGGCATGCTGGGCGCGTGGCTGCTGATTCGCCACTGGCGCTCGGCCAGGCGGCGCTAAAGCCCTTCGTGGGGCGTCGGGTAGCGCAGGGCCAGTCTCAGTTCGCGCTTGAGGCGCGCATTGCTCAGCCGTCGTGATTCGCTCCAGAAGCTCAGCTGCATCGCGCCCATGCGCCCGGCGGCCTCTGCGCGCGTGATGCGCTCGGGCCGTGGCAGGCCGGCCAGATCGGCCGCCAGGTCGAAGTAATCACCTATCTGCAACTGACTGTCGTCGCAGACGTTCACTGCCCGCTGCGGCAGGCCGCGCAGCAACGCGAGCACGCAGGCGCGGGCCAGGTCGTCGGCATGGATGTGGTTGGTGAAGACGTCGTCCTCACGCCTGAGCACGGGCGTGCCGCGCGCCAGGCGCTCGCGCGGGTGGCCGCCCTCGCGGTCGCGGGCGTAGATGCCGGGGATGCGCAGCAGGCTCACGCGCGTGCCATGGCGCAGGCCGAAGGCGCGCAACTGGCCTTCGGCATCGACACGGCGGCGGGCGCGGTCGGTGGCGGGGTTCAGGGCGCGCGTCTCGTCAATGAAGGCGCCGCCGCAGTCGCCATAGACGCCGGTCGTGCTTGCGTAGACGAGCGTGCGCGGTGGCTTGGGCGCCAGCGCGGCGAGCAGGTTGCGTGTGCGCTGGTCGATCTCACCGTCACGCGCCGGCGGAGCGAGATGCAGCACGAGGTCGGCCAGGCCGGCCAGCCGCGCCAGCGTCGCGGGCTCGTCGAGATTGCCGACCAGCGGCACGGCGCCAGCCGCCCGCAGCGCAGTGGCGCGCGCCGGACTGGACGTCAGCGCGAACACTCGCCAGCGGCCGGCCAGCACCTTCAGCACGCGCAGGCCGACGTCGCCACAGCCAATGATCAGCAATCGAGGGGTCATGCCAGGGTCGGGCAAAATGCGGCGCAGTCTACGGCCCCGGACTCCTCAGCGGGGCCGCTTGCTTTTTGAGCCCATGTCCTACCAGATCACCATCCAGCCCGCCGGCCGTGTCTATCACACCGAGGGCGACGACACCCTGCTTGCCGCCGCCATCCGCAACGGCGTSGGCCTGCCCTATGGCTGCAAGGACGGCGCMTGCGGCTCSTGCAAGAGCAAGCTGCTGGAAGGCGCCGTCATCCACGGCAACCACCAGCCCAAGGCTTTGTCGGCCGAGGAGGAAGCGTCCGGGCTCGTGCTGACCTGTTGCGCGCGGCCCCAGACGGATTGCACCATCGAGGCTCGCACGGTGCCGGGCGCCGGCGAGTTCCCGGTGCTGAAGCTGCCGACGCGCGTGGCCGCCATGCTCAAGCCCGCGCCCGATGTCGCCGTGCTGACGATGCAGCTCGCCGCCAACCAGAACTTCCAGTTCCGCGCCGGCCAGTACGTCGAGTTCATCCTGCGCGACGGCTCGCGCCGCAGCTACTCGATGGCCAACGCGCCGCATTCGCTGCCCGGCCAGATCGAGCTGCACATCCGGCACATGCCCGGCGGCAAGTTCACCGATCACGTCTTCGGCGCGCTCAAGGAGAAGGACATCCTGCGCATGGAAGGCCCCTTCGGCAGCTTCTTCCTGCGCGAGGACAGCGAGAAGCCTATCGTGCTGCTGGCCAGCGGCACCGGCTTCGCGCCCATCAAGGCCATCGTCGAGCGGGCACGGCACATCGGCTCGCAGCGACCGATGGTGCTGTACTGGGGCGCGCGCAAGCAGGCCGACCTCTACCTGAACGACTGGGTGGCGCAGATCGCTGCTGACTGGCCGCAGCTGACCTACGTGCCGGTGCTGTCCGAGCCGGACGAGGGCTGGACGGGCCGCACCGGCTTCGTCCATCGCGCCGTCATGCAGGACCTCCCCGACATGAGCGGCCACCAAGTCTACGCCTGCGGCGCGCCCATCGTGGTCGACTCGGCACACAAGGACTTCGTCGCGCAGTGCCAGTTGCCGGAGGGCGAGTTCTACGCCGACGCGTTTACCTCTGAAGCTGACAAACATGGCAACGCGTAGCGTGGCCATGTTTGCAGTGAAGACTCATATTTGCCGCCAGGCAAATGTGAGTCGCAACTACAAGCACTGAAATGTTCGAGCCGCCCTGGACCGATCCTGCCGACCTGGTCGGCTCGCTCAAGAGAGAAGGCGAGGCCGTCATTGCGCCGGCTTCGCTGGGCGCGCTGGGCGTGTCGGCGGCCGAGCTCGACACCCTCAAGCCCTGCTGGGACGACCTGCCGCCCGACGGCTATCTGCGCGACGGCGGCCGCTACCGCTTCCGCCGCCACGGCTGCTTCGTCGCCGAGGGCGGCTCGCTGACGCTGACACCGCACCGCGCCCACTGGCAGCCGCTGGACTACAACGCGCTGCATGGCGGCATCCAGCGCTGGTATGTGCCGCTGGCGCAGGAGATGGCCACGTCGCCCGCCTGGGCCGCGCTGCTGCTGGGCCTGGCCCGGGCCGCATCGGCATTGAAGGGCGAGCAGCCCTGGTTCATCGAGTCCCACCCGTTTCGCATCGACACCAGCGACGGCATCGGCCGGCCCACGCCGGAAGGCGCGCACCGCGACGGCGTCGACCTCGTGGCCGTGCTGCTGGTGTCCCGCCACGCCATCAAGGGCGGCGAGTCACGCGTCTTCCAGGCCGCCGGCCCGGCCGGCCAGCGCTTCACGATGACCCAGCCCTGGACGCTGCTGCTGCTGGACGACGCCCGCGTCATCCACGAGACGACGCCCATCCAGCCCGTGGCGGCGGGCGAGCGGGGCTGGCGGGACACGCTGGTCATCACCCTGCGCAGCGGCGGCTTCCAGGGCCCCTGACGCCTCGCCGCCTACACTGACAACGGCCATGCCAAAAGCGTGGCCGTTCTCATATCCACTGCCGCGCTTACCAAGCGCCGAATGTCATGACCCCGACCTCCCTCTTCGGCCTGCCTGAGCAGCCCGCCCACGAGCGCGTGTTGCTCGCCACCGACCCGGCCACCGGCCTCAAGGCCATCCTCGCCGTGCACAGCACCGCGCGCGGCCCGGCCTTCGGCGGCTGCCGCCTCTGGCACTACGACTCCGACGCCGCCGCGCTGAACGACGCGCTGCGCCTGTCCCAGGGCATGAGCCTGAAGAACGCGCTGGCCGACCTGCCCTTCGGCGGCGGCAAGGCCGTCATCCTCAAGCCACCCGGCGCCTTCGACCGCCCTGCCCTGTTCGCCGCCTTCGGCCGCGCCGTGCAATCGCTGAATGGCGCCTACATCACCGCCGAAGACGTCGGCACGACGACGGCCGACATGCGCGGCATGCAGGCCCACACGCCTTTCGTCAGCGGCATCCCGCGCGACGGCGCCTTCGGTGGCGACCCCAGCCCCAAGACGGCCTGGGGCGTGTTCGTGTCCATCCAGGCCGGCGCCCGCCTGGTGCTGGGCCGCTCCTCACTTGAGGGCGTGCGCGTCGCGCTGCAGGGCCTGGGCGCGGTGGGCTGGCATCTGGCCGAGTTCCTGCACGCGGCCGGCGCCAAGCTCATGGTGGCGGACGTGGACACGACCAAGGTCGAGCGCGCGGTGGCGCAGTTCGGCGCGGTCGCCGTCAGCGTGGCCGACATCCTGGCAGCCGACGTCGATGTGCTGGCACCCTGCGCCTTGGGCGCCTCGCTGAACGAGCACACCGTGCCCGCCGTGCGTGCCCTCCTCATCGCCGGCGCCGCCAACAACCAGCTCGCCACACCCGCCGACGGCGACGCCCTGCACACGCGCGGCATCTGCTACCTGCCCGACTACCTGGTCAACGCCGGCGGCATCATCAGCGTGGCTCGGGAGTACCGCGGCGAGGGCGAGGAGACGGCCGTGATGGCCGAGGTCGGCCGCATTGCCGAGCGTGTGGAAGAACTGCTGCAGCGCGTGCAGACGGCCGACTCGACGCCGGCCCGCGTGGCGGATGACTGGGCGCGCAGCAAGCTCGTTCGCCAGCCCTAAGCAAAACGCCCGGCACTGCCGGGCGTCTTTATTGGTTCATTCGCCGAGGTAGGCCGCTCGGACCTTGGGGTCGTTCAGCAGCGCCTTGCCTTCGCCCTCCATCGTCACCTCGCCCGACTCCATCACATAGCCACGATTGGCCAGCTGCAGCGCGCGGCTGGCGTTCTGCTCGACGAGCAGCACCGTCACGCCCTGCTGGTGGATGTCGTTCACGACCTCGAAGATCTTGTCCACCATGATGGGCGACAAGCCCATGGACGGCTCGTCCAGCAGCAGCACCTTGGGCCGGGCCATCAGCGCGCGGCCCATGGCCAGCATCTGCTGCTCGCCGCCAGACATGGTGCCGGCCAGCTGCTTGGCGCGTTCCTTCAAGCGCGGGAAGAGCGCGAAGACCTTGTCGATGTCGGCATCGATCTCGGCGTCGCGGCGGTTGTAGGCGCCCATCTGCAGGTTCTCGACGATGGTCATGCGCGTGAAGGTGCCGCGACCCTCGGGCACCATGACCAGGCCTTGCTTGGCCAGGTCCCAGGCGCCCTGGCCCTTGATGGCCTTGCCGAGGTATTCGATGCTGCCGGCGGCCGGTGGCTGCAGGCCGGTGATGGCCTTCAGCGTGGTCGTCTTGCCAGCGCCGTTGGCGCCGATCAGCGACACCAGTTCGCCTTCGCGCACCTCGAAGCTGACGCCCTTGACGGCCTGGATTCCGCCGTAGGCGACCTTGAGGCCGCTGACTTTGAGAAGAGTTTGTGCCATGTCGTTCGTCCCTCTCAATGCGCTTTGTGACCAGCGCCGAGATAGGCCTCGATCACCTTCTCGTTGTTCTGTACCTCGGCCGGCGTGCCCTCGGCGATCTGCTTGCCGTAGTCCAGCACGGTCACGCGGTCGCACAGGCCCATGACCAGCTTCACGTCGTGCTCGATGAGCAGGATGGTGCGGCCGTCGTTGCGGATGCGGTCGATGAGCTCGCGCAGCACGACCTTCTCGGTCGCGTTCATGCCGGCGGCGGGTTCGTCCAGCGCGATGAGCTGCGGGTCGGTGGCCAAGGCGCGGGCGATCTCCAGGCGGCGCTGGTCGCCGTAGCTCAGCGTGCGCGCCTTGAACTCCGCGTACTTGCCGATGCCGACGTAGTCCAGCAGCTCCTGCGCCCGCGCCTTGATGGCAGCCTCCTCGGCCTTGAAGCCGGGCGTGCGGAAGATCGCGCCGACGAGGCCGGACTTGGTGCGGATGTGGCGGCCGACCATGACGTTCTCCAGCGCCGTCATGTCGGCGAAGAGGCGGATGTTCTGGAAGGTTCGCGCAATGCCGGCCTTGGCGACCTGGTGCACGGCCTGCGGCTTGTACGGCGTGCCGCCGAGCGTGAAGCTGCCGCCGTCCGGCACGTAGAGGCCGGTGATGACATTGAAGAAGGTCGTCTTGCCGGCGCCGTTGGGGCCGATGAGGCCGTAGACCTGGCCGCGCTGGATCTGGATGCCGACGTCGGACAGGGCTTGCACGCCGCCAAAGCGCTTGGACGCGCCGCTGACGTTGAGAACGATGTTGTCGTGGGTGGTCATGTTGTCGTCCTCCTCACTTCGCCGCAGGTGGCGGTGCCACCTTGCCGTGTTCAGGCGAAGGCCACAGGCCACGCGGGCGGACCAGCATGATGATGATCATGGCCGAGGCCACCAGCAGCTGGCGCAGGATGGACGCGTCGATGCGGCCATCGGTCATGTTCTGGATGTCGCCCGCCACATAGCGCAGCACCTCGGGCAGGGCCGACAGCATCAGCGCGCCGAGGATGACGCCGGGGATGTGGCCGATGCCGCCCAGCACCACCATCGCGACGATCATGATGGACTCCTGCAGGCTGAAGGACTCGGGCGACACGAAGCCCTGGAAGCTCGCGAACATCGTGCCGGCCACGCCGCCAAAGGTGGCGCCCATGCCGAAGGCCAGCAGCTTCAGGTTGCGGGTGTTGATGCCCATGGCCTTGGCAGCGATCTCATCCTCACGGATGGCCATCCAGGCGCGGCCGATGCGCGAGTTCTCCAGCCGATAGCAGATCATCACGCTGGCCACGACGAGGGCCAGGAACAGGTAGTAGTACAGCGTCACCGACGGCAGCGTGAAACCGAACACCTCCCAGGGCTTGCCGAGATCGACGCCGAAGAAGTGGAAGGAGTCGATCTGGCCGATGCCGCGCGGGCCGTTGGTCAGGTTGACCGGGTCCTCCAGGTTGTTCAGGAAGACGCGGATGATTTCGCCGAAGCCGAGCGTGACGATGGCGAGGTAGTCGCCGCGCAGCTTCAGCGTGGGCGCGCCGAGCACGACGCCGAACAGCGCCGCGATGCCCGCTCCCACCGGGATGACCAGCCAGATCGGCGAGTGCAGGCCATCCGGGAAGGCGGCCATGATGGCCTCGAAGTTCTGGCTCAGGTGCGGGCTGGCCATCAGCGCGAACACATAGGAGCCGACCGCGTAGAAGGCCACGTAGCCCAGATCCAGCAGGCCGGCGTAGCCGACGACGATGTTCAGGCCGAGCGCCAGCAGCACGTAGAGCAGGGCCAGGTCGATGATGCGAACGGGGCCGTTGCCGAGTTGCTGCGCGAACAGCGGCACAAGCAGCAGCCCGATGGCGGCGGCGAGAAAGGTGACGAGTTTCTTGGATTGCATGTCTTGGCTCCCTTCAGGCTCGGTCGGCCACACGCTCGCCGAGCAGGCCCGAGGGCCGCAGCGTCAGCACGAGGATGAGGGCCACGAAGGCAAAGATGTCGGCGTAGTGGCTGCCCAGCACGCCGCCGGTCAGGTCGCCCAGGTAGCCCGCGCCGATGGACTCGATGAGCCCCAGCAGCACGCCGCCCAGCACGGCGCCGGCCAGGTTGCCGATGCCGCCCAGCACCGCCGCCGTGAAGGCCTTGAGCCCAGGCATGAAGCCCATGGTGTGCTGCACGGTGCCGAAGTTGGCGGCCCACATGATGCCGGCCACGGCGGCCAGCGCGGCGCCGATGACGAAGGTGGTGGAGATGATGAAGTCGGGCTTCACGCCCATCAGGCCGGCCACGCGCGGGTTTTCGGCGGTGGCGCGCATCGCGCGGCCCAGGCGGGTGAAGTTCACCAGGTACATCAGGCCCGAAAGGATGACCACCGTGAGGCCCAGGATGAGGCACTGCGTGACCGTGATGACCGGGCCGCCCAGGTCGAAGGGCGTGGTGGGCAACAGCAGCGGGAAGGGCTTGGGATTCGGCTTCCAGATGATCATGGCGAGCACCTGCAACAGCAGCGACATGCCCATGGCCGTGATCAGCGGCGCCAGGCGCGGCGCGTTGCGCAGCGGCCGGTAGGCGATCTTCTCGACCGCGTAGTTCAGCGTTGCGCAGATGACGATGGCCGCGGACAGCCCGACCAGCATCAGCAGCCAGCCGGGCATGCCCGTGTCGGCCAGCAGGGTCACCAGCGTCCAGCTGACCATGGCCCCCACCATCAGGATCTCGCCGTGGGCGAAATTGATGAGGTTGATGATGCCGTAGACCATCGTGTAGCCCAGCGCGACGAGGGCGTACATGGCCCCCAGCACCAGGCCGTTGATGATCTGTTGAATGAGAGTCTCCATGGAGGGTCCCTGCTATTTGGTTGGGCGCAGCATGCGCCAAGCGAACTGGACAAATCGCAACCCTCGTGCCAAAACGCGGCGGCGAGCTGGCTTTCAAGGGTATTCACCGACCGGTTGAAACAGCCTGTCGTTTGATCCGTCCCACGGCTGCGGYCAAGGTCTGATTTCACGAGTGTCGGCCCGCATGTGGTGGGCGGAAATCCGCACAAACCGCACGCGTCGCGGGCGGTTCTCCGCCAGGCCTTAAAAAACCGCCACGAGCGTCGCTTCGACCGCCTTGGCGTGGGCAAACTAGTGCCCGTGTCCGACGCCCTACGCCCGCGCGCGCTGCGCCTCATCCGGCTGCTCAGCCGGCCAGGCTTTCACCTCTTCCTGACCGGTGCGCTGATCGTGCTCGGTTTCGTGCTCGCGCACCGCTTCAGTGAACGCAGCGGCCGCGAGGAGTTGTCGGCGCTCAGCACCGAGCGGCTGGAGCTCTACGCCTCCAACCTTGCCGCCGAGTTGGCGCGGCACGCGTCGTTGCCCAGCCTGCTCGCTATCGCGCCCACGCTGCAGGCGCTGATGCAGGCGCCCGACGATGAGCAAGCCCGCCGCGCCGCGAGCCAGATGCTGGCCCGCGTCAACGTGCGTGCCGGCACGCATCAGATCTTTGTCGCCAGCCCGCAGGGCCAGGTCTTGTCCGCCAGCGAGCCGCTGACGCCACCGGCCCGGCTCGCCGAGGCGCTGGCCCAGGGCCGCACCCACTTCTTCGCCGCCGACGCCAACACCGGCAGCACAGACTTCTACCTGTTGCACACGCTGCGCCAGGCCGGCCGCCCGGCGGGCGTCATCGTCGTGCGCTTCAACCTCGCGCCGCTGGAGGCCACCTGGGTGGACCTGGGCGCTCGCTCGCAGGGCGAACGCATCCTCGTCGCCGACGACCAGGACGTCGTCATCATGAGCTCGGTGCAGGCCTGGAAGTACACCGTGCTGGGCCACGCCGACCCCTCGCGCCGCCAGGCCCTGCAGGCCAGCGCGCGCTACCCGCAGGCGATAGGCGCTGACCTGGAGCTGCCGGCGTCGCTGGAGGTACACCAGGGCCAGCAGGTGTTGCTGCCTCCGCTCATCGCCTCAGGCGCCAAACCCATGCTGGCCCAGCAGCGCCAGATCGTGCCGCTGGGCCTGCGCCTGGTCGCGCTGTCGGACCTGAGCGAGGTACGCCAGCGCGCCCAGCTCGCAGCCTGGGGCGGTGCGGCCTTTGGCGCCAGCATCGGCCTGCTGGTGCTGTACTTGTCGTCACGCCGGCGTGCGCTGCGCCAGCTGACGCAAGCCCAGGCCGACTTGCGCCAGGCCCACGCCCAGCTGGAGCAACTGGTAGACAGCCGCACGGCCGAGCTGCGCCAGACCAATGAGGCGCTGAAGACTCAGATCGCCCAGCGCCTGCAGACCGAGGGCGAGCTGCTGCAAGCCAGCAAGCTGGCGGTGCTGGGGCAGATGTCGGCCGGGCTGTCGCACGAGGTCAACCAGCCGCTGACGGCCCTGCGCGCGCTGGCACGCAACTCCATGCGGCTGTTGGAGAGCGGCCGGCAGGATGCGGTGGCCACCAACCTGCAGCTGATGGACGACATGGTCGAGCGCATGAGCCAGATCACGCGCCAGCTGAAGAGCTTTGCGCGCAAGGCCGACGAGCAGGTCGCGGGCAGCACGCCCTTGCTCGCCTGTGTGCGCAACGCGCTGCTGCTGCTGGAACACCGCAGCCGGGCGCTGGACGTGCAGGCGCAGATCGACCTGCCCGCCGGCCTGCGCGTGCGGGCCGAGGCCAACCGGCTGGAGCAGGTGCTGGTGAACCTGTTCGGCAACGCCATCGATGCGATGCAGGGCGAGAACCAGCGCCTGCTGCGCGTGCAGGCTCAGTCGCTGGAGGCGGGCCGGCGCGTGCTGGTCCAGGTGCAGGACAGCGGCGCGGGCGTCAGCGACGAGCAGCTGCACCACCTCTTCGAGCCCTTCTTCACGACCAAGCCGGYCGGCRAAGGCCTGGGGCTGGGCCTGGTCATTTCCGCCAAGATCGTGCATGAGTTCGGCGGCACACTGCGCGCGGAACGGTTGGAGCACGGCATGAGTTTCGAGTTCGACCTGAGTGTGGACTCGTGGGAGCACCTAGATGTTTGAAGGCTACAAGGTCGTGTTCGTGGAGGACGACATGCCCGTGCGCGTCAGCCTCACGCAGACGCTGGAGCTGGAAGGCTTCGCCGTCCTGCCCTGCCGCAGCGCCGAGGAGGCCCTGCCCCACCTCCAGCCCGGTGCACCCGTCATCCTCATCACCGACGTGCGCCTGCCCGGCATGGACGGCCGCGCGCTGCTGGCCCATGTGCAGGCCACGGATTCCAGCATCCCCACCATCCTCATCACCGCCCACGGCGACGTGGCCATGGCCGTGCAGTCCATGCGCGCGGGCGCCTACGACTTCATCGAGAAGCCCTTTGCACCCGAGCGCCTGATCGACGTGGCCCGCCGCGCGCTGGACCTGCGCACGCTGCGCCACTCGGCCGACGAGCTGCGTGCCCAGCTGCAAAGCGCCAGCGGCATCGAGGCGGCGCTGCTGGGCCAGTCGCCCGGCATGCAGCAGCTGCGCCGCCAGGTGCTCAACCTCGCCGGCACGTCGGCCGACGTCCTGATCGTTGGCGAGACCGGCACCGGCAAAGAGCTGGTGGCGCGCTGCCTGCACGACCAGAGCGCACGGCGCGACCGCCATTTCGTCGCCATCAACTGCGGCGGCCTGCCTGAGGCGCTGTTCGAGAGCGAGCTGTTCGGCCACGAGGCCGGCTCGTTCACCAGTGCCGCCAAGCGCCGCATCGGCAAGATCGAGCATGCCAACGGCGGCACGCTGCTGCTGGACGAGATCGAGACCATGCCCGTCGCGCTGCAGATCAAGCTGCTGCGGGTGCTGCAGGAGCGGCGCATCGAGCGGCTGGGGTCCAACGAGGAGCTGCCGATCAACGTGCGCTTCATCGCCGCCAGCAAGTCGGACCTGCGCGAGCAGGCGGCCAGGAACGAGTTCCGCAACGACCTCTACTACCGCCTCAACATCGCCACGCTCAAGCTGCCACCGCTGCGCGAACGGCGCGATGACATCCCGCTGCTGTTCGAGCACTTCGTCGCCCAGGCCTGCATCCGCTACGAGCGTGCATCACCCGAGCTGACGCCCGAGAAGCTGCGCGAGCTGATGGCCCACGACTGGCCGGGCAATGTGCGCGAGATCCGCAATGCCGCCGACCGCTTCGTGCTCGCGCTGGACGACCTGGACCCGCAAGCCGCGCTGCAGGCCGTGCCCGCGCTGAACCTGGCGCGGCAGATGGACCTGGTCGAGAAGACGCTGATCGAGCAGGCTCTGCGCAGAACCCAGGGCAAGGTGCCCGCAGCGATGGAGCTGCTGGGTACGCCGCGCAAGACGCTGTATGACAAGCTGACCCGGCACGGCATCGTGCTGGACGACTTCCGCTAGCGGTATTTGTCGGGCTCGGGCGAATCTGTTGGCGCGGCGATGACGCGGCGGAAAGCCGCACTCATGGGCAGCTTGAGGTTCAGGCCCGAGGCCGGCAACGGCGACTCGAACCAGCGGCGGTAGATGGCATGGATCTCGCCGCTGCGGTAGAGGCCTTGTAACACCTCGTCGACCAGCGCCTTGAACTGCGGGTCGTTCTTGCGCAAGCCGATGGCGTAGGGCTCCACGGTCAGCGCCTGATCGGAGATGCGGTAATCGTCCGCGCCCGGGCCTTGCTGGGCCAGCAGCGCGCGCAGCAGCACGTCGTCCATCAGGAAGGCCGAGGCGCGGCCGCTGCGCAGCATCTGGAAGCCCTCGGGGTCGTCCAGGCCGCCGAGGATGCGGATGCCCAAGGCCTGCTGCTCGTTGACCTTGGCCAGGTGCTGGATGCTGGTCGTGCCAATGGTGGACGCGACCGTCTGGCCGCGCAGGTCGGCCA
Organism: Roseateles sp. P5_E8; assembly: GCF_054177665.1. Taxonomy (NCBI): domain Bacteria; kingdom Pseudomonadati; phylum Pseudomonadota; class Betaproteobacteria; order Burkholderiales; family Sphaerotilaceae; genus Roseateles; species Roseateles sp. P5_E8. The sequence goes on from NZ_JBGCUM010000012.1 coordinate 115,226, forward strand.
GGCCTTGCACACGCTCGGCGGCCCGCGTCATCAATCGCGTCTCGGCCACGAAGATGGTCAGCGAGAAGGCCTGGCTCCGCGCCCGTTCGGCCGTGTGCGTCGTGATGCCGCACTCCAGGTCCAGCGTGCCGTTGATGACCAGCGGCATGCGCGTGGCCGAGGCCACCTCGACGCGCCGCACCTCGATGTCTGGCAGCTGCAGCTTGCTGCGCACGGCGGCGACGATGCGCTCGCACAGCTCCACCGTGTAGCCGGTGGGGCGCAGTTGCGCGTCGAGGTAGGAGAACGGCAGCGAGGCCGGCCGATAGCCGATGACGATGACGCCGGTGTCGCGCACGCGGCTCAGCGTCGGGCCGTCGGCCGCCTGAGCGGCGACGCCCAGCAGCAACGCCGCGCTAGCCGCCAGCAGCCGCTTCATCGTCCAGGCGGCGCAGTTCGGCCAGCTTGTCGGCAATGCGCACTTCCAGGCCGCGCGGCACGGGCTCGTACCAGCGCTGGTCTTCGAGCCCGTCGGGCAGGTATTGCTCGCCGGCCGCGTAGCCCCCCGGCTCGTCGTGCGCGTAGCGGTAGGCCTTGCCGTAGCCCAGCTCTTTCATCAGCTTGGTCGGCGCGTTGCGCAGGTGCACGGGCACTGGGCGCGACTGGTCCTGCTTGATGAAGGTCTTGACCGCGTTGAAGGCCTTGTAGACCGCGTTGGACTTGGGTGCGACGGCGAGGAAGACGACCGCCTGCGCCAGCGCCAGCTCGCCCTCGGGCGAACCCAGGCGCTCATAGGTGTCGGCCGCATCCAGCGTCATGCGCAGCGCGCGCGGGTCGGCAAGGCCGATGTCTTCACTCGCCATGCGGATGAGGCGGCGGGCGATGTAGCGGGCGTCCACGCCGCCGTCCAGCATGCGCGCGAACCAATAGAGCGCGCCATCCGGATTGCTGCCGCGCACGGACTTGTGCAGGGCAGAGATGACGTCGTAGAACTGGTCGCCGCCCTTGTCATAGCGGCGCAACTGCTCGCCCAGCGTGCGCTCCAGCAGCGTTTCATCGATGAGGGCGCCATTGGCTAGCGCTGCAGCGGATTCCAGCGCGTTGAGCAACCGGCGGGCGTCACCATCGGCATAGCCGATGAGGCGATCGGCGGCTGGCTTCGTCGGTGGCTCGACGCCCAGCTCCGCCGCGCCACGTTCGATGAGCTGTTGCAGTTCGTCTGCATCCAGACTCTTCAGCACCTGCACCTGGGCGCGCGACAACAGCGCCGAGTTGACCTCGAAGCTGGGGTTCTCCGTCGTCGCGCCGATAAAGGTGAACAGGCCCGACTCGACGTGCGGCAGGAAGGCGTCCTGCTGGGCCTTGTTGAAGCGGTGGACCTCGTCGACGAAGAGCACCGTGCGCCGGCCCTGCTGCGCCGCGATCTGCGCGCGGTCCACAGCCTCGCGGATGTCCTTCACGCCGCCGAGCACGGCCGAGATGGCGATGAACTGCGCGTCGAAGGCCCCGGCCACGAGCCGCGCCAGCGTCGTCTTGCCGACGCCCGGCGGGCCCCACAGGATCATGCTTTGCAGCCGCCCCGCCTCGAAGGACGCACGCAGCGGCATGCCGGGGCCGAGAAGGTGGCGCTGGCCGATGACTTCGTCAAGCGTCTTGGGCCGCAGCCGCTCGGCCAGTGGCTGGGCAGGCGGATCGGCGTCGAACAGACCGGTCATTGCTCGATCAGATCAGCTCCGGCGGGCAGCTTGAACTGGAAGCGCTCGGCTGCCACCGGCACATTGGCCTGCACGGCGCTGAAGTCCAGCCGCGAGCGCTGGCCGAAGCCATCGACAATCTCCATCGCCGCCAGCTCCTTGGCCTTGAAGCCGAGCTTGAGCGACTGGATCGACGACTCGGCCTGCTTGGGCGTCGCCTGCACCCAGTCGATGCCGCCGTCGCTGGGCTGGGCCTTCAGCGTGAAGTCGCGTTCGAGGTTCGTGCCGGCGAGCAAGGCTGCGGGCGTCGCGCCGAGCGCATCGGCGAGCTTGCGCGAACTGGCCTGGTTGAGGTCGGCGTCATAGATCCAGACCTTGGTGCCGTCCGCCACGATGGTCTGCTCGAAGGGCTTGGCGTAGGCGAAGCGGAACTGGTTGGGCCGCTGGAACTCGAAGCTGCCCGACGACACCTTCTTGCGCTTGCCATCGGGCGATGTGACGGTCTGCGTGAAGTTGGCTTTGCCGCTCTTCACGTCACGGCCGAATTCGCGCAAGGCATCGACAGCGTCAGCATGGGCGATGCCGGCCAACAAAAAGCTGAGGGTGACAAGGGTGCGTTTCATTCGTCTCGTTTCGGGATGATCAATTCACGGCTGCCGTTGGACGCCAGCGCGCCGACCAGCCCCGAGTTCTCCATCTGCTCCAGCAGCCGCGCGGCGCGGTTGTAGCCTATGCGCAGATGGCGTTGTACGAGCGAGATCGATGCCTTGCGATGCTGTAGGACGATGCCCACGGCCTGGTCATACATCGGGTCAGCCTCACCGGCAGCCTCGCCTGGGGCAGGCGCTTCGCCGTCGATGCCGTCGAGCACGCCGCCTTCGAGAATGCCTTCGATGTAATTCGGTTCACCCTGGGACTTGATGTACTGCACAACGCGGTGGACCTCCTCGTCGCTGACAAAGGCGCCGTGCACGCGGATGGGCAGCCCCGTGCCCGAGGGCATGTAGAGCATGTCGCCCATGCCCAGCAGCGCCTCGGCGCCCATCTGGTCGAGGATGGTGCGGCTGTCGATCTTGGAGCTGACCTGGAAGGACAGGCGCGTCGGGATATTGGCCTTGATGAGGCCAGTGATGACGTCCACCGACGGCCGCTGCGTGGCCAGGATCAGGTGGATGCCGGCCGCGCGCGCCTTCTGCGCCAGGCGGGCGATCAACTCCTCAATCTTCTTGCCGACGACCATCATCAGGTCGGCCAGCTCATCGATGACGACGACGATGAAGGGCAGGCGTTCCAGCGGTTCCGGCTCGTCGTTGTTTAGCGCGAACGGGTTCGGAATGCTGATGCCGTTGGCCTTGGCCTCGTCGATCTTCTTGTTGTAGCCGGCCAGGTTGCGCACACCCATCTTGGACATGAGCTTGTAGCGACGCTCCATCTCGCCGACACACCAGTTCAGCGCGTTGCTGGCCTGCTTCATGTCCGTCACGACGGGCGCCAGCAGGTGCGGGATGCCCTCGTAGACGCTCATCTCCAGCATCTTGGGGTCGATGAGGATGAGCCGCACGTCGCGCGCCTCGGCCTTGTAGAGCAGGCTGAGGATCATCGCGTTGATGCCCACCGACTTGCCCGAGCCGGTCGTGCCGGCCACCAGGCAATGCGGCATCTTGGCCAGGTCCGCCACGATGGGCAGGCCGACGATGTCCTTGCCCAGGCCCATGGTCAGCTGGGATGCAGCGTCAGCGTAGATCTGCGAGCCGAGGATCTCGGACAGGCGGATGGTCTGGCGCCGCGCATTCGGCAGCTCCAGGGCCATGTAGTTCTTGCCAGGGATGGTCTCGACGACGCGGATGGACACCAGGCTCAGCGAGCGGGCCAGATCCTTGGCCAGGCCGACGATCTGCGAGCCCTTCACACCCACGGCCGGCTCGATCTCGTAACGCGTGATGACCGGGCCCGGCGACGCGGCGACGACATGCACCTCGACGCCGAAGTCACGCAGCTTCTTCTCGATGAGGCGGCTGGTCATCTCCAGCGACTCGGGCGTCACCGTCTCCTGGCGGCCCGGCGCGGCGTCCAGCAGGTCGACCTGCGGCAGCTTGGCGTCGCCGGCGTCGATGAACAGTGTCTGCTGGCGCTCCTTGGCCACTCGGGTGGACTGCGGCACCTCGACGACCGGCGCTTCGATGACGAGCGGCGCGTGGTCAGCCTCGACCTGGCGCTCGATCTGGCGCTCGACCTCGACCTCCTGCTCGCGCTCCTTCACGGCCAGCTCGCCAAACTTCTGGTCGGCCTTCAGCTCACGCTTTTCCAGGTATTGCTCGCGGAACTGCTCGATGCGCTCGCCGATGCGCTCGGCCAAGTGTCCCCAGGAGAAGCGGAACGCCCAGGACAAGCCAGTGAGCAGCAGCACGATCCAGACGACGCCAGAGCCGGCGAAACCGAGACCCTTCATGCCGAGTGGGCCGAGGGTGTAGCCGACAAGGCCGCCCGCATGGCCCGGTAGGCGCGTCTCGACGGCATAGAGCCGGCTCCACTCCAGCGCGCAGCTCGCGCCGATCAGCAGCAGCACGCCGACCCACCAGCGCAGGCGGCGGCTCCAGCGAACCGGCTCCGGCGTGTCGTGTCGAAGCACGCCGGCCAGGCCGCGCAGCCACGCTCGCACGGCGAGCAGCGGCAACCACCAGGCCGAGAAGCCGAACAGGAACAGTAGGCCGTCCGACACCCAGGCGCCGAAGGAGCCCACGCGGTTGCCGACGAGGTCGCGCTGGCCGCTGGTGGTGAATGCGGCGTCGCGCACGTCATGCGTGGCGAGCGCCAGCACGAGCAGGGCGAGCAGCAGCGCCGTCAACGCCAGCCATAAAGGCGTTCGCAGCAACCGCGAGGCGGCCGACGGCGGCGTCGCGGCGGGCTTGGGCGCCTGCCGGCGCGTGGGTTTGGCTGGGGCGGCGGGCTCGCTGGCGGCGTCGTCACCGCCCAGCAGGGAACCGAGGGGAAAACTCATCCCCGCATTGTCACCGTCAATCGTGGGTCAGCCGTTCCTTGATGACCACCGAACCGTTCTCAAGCGTTTCGATGACGCCGCGCTCCTCCAGGTCCTTCATGACCCGGCTGACCATCTCGCGCGACGCGCCCACGACCTTGGCCATATCCTGGCGCGAGACCTTGCCGCGGATCAGCTTGATGCCCTTCTCGTCCTCGGACATGTCCAGCAGTGTGCGCGCCACGCGGCCGTAGACGTCCAGCAGCGCGAGCGACTCGATCTGGCGGTCAGCGTTGCGCAGCCGCGCCACCAGGCCGCGCAGGATGCCGTAGGAGAGGCTGCTGCTCTCCGGCAGGCAGCGCGCAAACTCCAGGCGGCCAAGCACCAGCATGTCGGTCTGCACCTCGGCACGCACGGTGGCCGAGTGGGGTTCGTTGTCGATCAGGCTCATCTCGCCGACGTAGTCGCCCGACTGCAGCACGGCCAGGATGACCTCGCGGCCCCGGTGGTCGGCCGTCAGCACGCGGGCGCGGCCGTTCAGAAGGATGAAGAGGGCGTTGGACTTGGTGCCCTGCTCGACGATCAGCTCGCCACGCTTGAAGCGACGTTTGACGACGCTGTCAGCGATGGACTGGGCCTGGTCGGTGGTCAGCATCGAGAACAGCGGAACTCGTCGGATCAGGTCCAGATTGGAAATCATCGCCATATGCAGTCTCCAGGTTTGGGGCCCCAGGCCGACGGCCAGAAAGACGCCTGCCTAAAATGGCGTGCATTGTGCACACCCGGCGCGCTTCGCCGCTTCGGGTTAGGCCGGGGTAGCACCCCTAAAACACCCTTGCGAGATACCTCGCCGCCCTCACCTCCCCTGACATGACCGCCAACATCCAACATCACGGCCTGCTCATCCTCGGCTCGGGTCCCGCCGGCTACACCGCCGCCATCTACGCTGCACGCGCTAATCTCAAGCCTACGCTGATTACCGGCATGGCCCAAGGGGGTCAGCTCATGACCACGACCGAGGTCGACAACTGGCCCGCCGACGTTATGGGCGTGCAAGGGCCCGAGCTGATGCAGCGCTTCCTGGAGCATGCCGAGCGTTTCAACACGCAGATCGTCTTCGACCACATCAACAAGGTCGACTTCTCCAAGCGCCCGTTCACGCTGTTCGGCGACAGCGGCACCTACACCTGCGACGCACTCATCATTGCCACGGGCGCCTCGGCCAAATACCTCGGCCTGGAGTCCGAACAGTCCTTCATGGGCCGCGGCGTCAGCGCCTGCGCCACCTGCGACGGCTTCTTCTATCGCGAGCGTGAGGTCTGCGTCGTCGGCGGTGGCAACACGGCCGTCGAGGAAGCGCTGTATCTCTCCAACATCGCCAGCACCGTCCACCTGATCCACCGCCGCGACAAGTTCCGCGCCGAGCCCATCCTGGTCGACAAGCTGATGGAAAAGGCCGCCGCCGGCAAGATCGTGCTGCACCTCTTCCAGCAGCTCGACGAGGTGCTGGGCGACGCCTCTGGCGTGAACGGCGTGCGCACGCTGAACGTGAAGGACGGCAGCAAGGTCGACATCCCCGTGCACGGCTGCTTCATCGCCATCGGCCACCAGCCCAACACCGAGATCTTCCAGGGCCAGTTGGAGATGAAGGACGGCTACATCGTTACCAAGAGCGGCCTGAACGGCTTCGCGACGATGACCAGCGTGCCCGGCGTCTTCGCGGCCGGCGACGTGCAGGACCACATCTACCGCCAGGCCATCACCAGCGCCGGCACCGGCTGCATGGCGGCGCTGGACGCCCAGCGCTTTCTCGATCAAGAGAACGGTTGAGCCGCAGACCGGGCAAGCCCTTCCGGGCTTGCGGGTTTCCCGCTATACTCGCGGGCTTGCCTGCCGGATAGACCGCGCTTGGCCTTTGAATGAACGCTCAGAGGTCGGGTTTAGCAGGCATTTGCGGTCAATGGGTTGCTGGCGAGGTTTCTCGCAGCAACTGGTCAGTCGTCAACCGGAGAAGCGTCATGGCACGCGTCTGTCAAGTCACGGGCAAGAAGCCCATGGTCGGGAACAATGTTTCCCACGCCAACAACAAAACCAAGCGTCGGTTCCTGCCGAATCTGCAATACCGCCGTTTCTTTGTTGAATCGGAAAACCGCTGGATTCGCCTGCGCATCACCAATGCCGCTCTGCGTTTGATCGACAAGGTCGGCATCGACCAGGTCGTCGCCGACCTGCGGGCCAAGGGCGCGCTGTAAAGCGCACCGTTCACTGACCTACTGAAGGAACACGACCATGGCATCCAAAGGCGGCCGCGAGAAGATCAAGCTGGAGTCCACTGCGGGCACCGGCCACTTCTACACAACGAACAAGAACAAGAAGACCACGCCCCAAAAGCTGGAATTCATGAAGTTCGACCCCAAGGTGCGCAAGCACGTCCTGTACAAGGAAATCAAGCTGAAGTGATGACAGGCGGCGCAAGCTGCCTCAAACACTCGCTCGAAACAAAACCCGCCAAGCGGCAACGCTGGCGGGTTTTGTGTTTTTGGGCGCTCGGTTTAAGCAGCTTCAGCGCGGTGAAGCAGCGGCCGTGGTCGCGCGGAACTCATCCTGGAACCAGCGGTCGATCATGCGCTTCTCATAGCGCAGCGTGTCGCTGTTGAAGTAGCTGCTGAAACCGTTCTGGTAGTTCATGTCGCGCAACTCGGCCTTGCCCTGCTGCATGACCTTGCCGCCATCGAGCACTTCGTAGTTCAGCGAGATGGAAGGCAGCGTCACCGTGCGCATGACGCGCACCCACGTGGCACTGCGGCCGAAGGGCTCGACATTGCCGGCCAGGTCCACGTCGGTCACATTGATGCGCACATCGCGCCCGGGCAGGTACTTCTGCGCCTGCGCCACCAGATGCGCCTCGATGTCCTTCAGGATCTCCTCCTGACGAAAGCCGTTGTTGTCCTTGATGTCGACGAACGTCTCAGGCTTGACGAAATTCACCTGCACGTCGGCTTGTGCGGTGGCGGTCAGGGCCAACAGGCCCAGCGTGATCCAGCGGTAGTTCATGGCAACCTCCTAAGTCAAGGACTGCATGCATCAAGTCTAGGCCAGACCAAGAAAAAGGGCGCCACGAAGGGCGCCCTTTACACCGGCGAAACCCGACTCAAGCGTGGGCAGCACGCAGGCGCATGGAGAAGGCTTGCAGCTCGGCAATGCCGCTTTCCTCGGCGCGGCGGCACCAGGCTTGCAAGTCGGCCACCAATTGCTCGGCCGACACATTCGTGCGGGTCCACATCTGGCGCAGTTCTTCGCGCATGGTCACCAGTTTATCGATGACCGGGCTGGCCGCGCGCACATGGGCCAGGTCGCCATGGACGCCGGCCGGGATGCGGTCTTCGTCGCGGTGCAGCCAGCGCTGGGCCAGCTTGAATTGCGTGAAGCGCTCGCTGTGCTGGCCGCCTTCAGCCTTGACGCGGGCCAGTTCGGCCGCGCAAGCCGCCTTCAGGCCACGGGCGTAGGTGGCCATCACTTCATAGCGGTTGGCGATCAACGCCTCCAGCGTGCGCGCATCAGCGGCCGGCTTGATCTCGCCCAGACTCAGCTTGGGCGCCGTCTTGCGAACCTTGGCCCAACCGATCATTTCCATGGCGCGGATATAGCCCCAGCCGATGTCGAACTCGTACTTCTTGACCGAAAACTTGGCCGAAGTCGGGTAGGTGTGATGGTTGTTGTGCAGCTCTTCGCCACCGATCAGGATGCCCCAGGGCACCACGTTGGTCGACGCATCGGGCGCTTCAAAGTTGCGATAGCCCCAGYAGTGGCCGATGCCGTTGATGAYGCCGGTCGCCCAGACCGGGATCCAGGCCATCTGGATGGCCCAGACCGTTGCACCGATGGCGCCGAAGGCCAGCAGATTCAGGATCAGCATCAGTGCCACACCCTGCCACGAGAAGCGGGTGTACAGGTTGCGCTCGATCCAGTCGTCCGGCGTGCCCGTGCCGTACTTGCGCATGGTCTCCATGTTGCGCGACTCGGCGCGGTAGAGCTCGACGCCGGTCAGCAGCAAGGCCTTGAGGCCACGGGTCTGCGGGCTGTGCGGGTCTTCCTCGGTCTCGCACTTGGCGTGGTGCTTGCGGTGGATGGCGACGAACTCCTTGGTCACCATGCCCGTGGTCAGCCACAGCCAGAAACGGAAGAAATGCGAGGGGATCGGACCGAGTTCCAGCGCGCGGTGCGACTGCGCCCTGTGCAGGAAGATCGTCACGGCAGAAATGGTGATGTGCGTCGCCACCAGAGTGAAGGCAAGCACCTGCCAACCGCTGGCACCGAGCAAGCCATCGCTCAGCCAATTCACCAGCGTGTTCAGAATTTCGTTCATGCGTCCGAGACCTCACCCGCGAAGGGCATGCAAAGGAATGTCAATTGTAGGGGAGAGCCCCCAAAAACAAGGGGTAGAGGGCACCGCATTCAAGCGTAGACGTGCGTTGCGACGCAGTCTTTGACGCCGATCAATCCGCCCGTTCCCATGCGACGGCGAAAAATCCGTCGGTGGAGTGGCGGTGGGGCCACAGGCGGAGTGCGCCGTTTTCCACAAGTTCGCCCGCGCGGTCGACCTGCGACTTGGCAAGCGCCTCGTCCGCCGCTAGGGGCTTGAAGCCGGGGTGGGCGGCTGAAAACTCCGCCGCGATGACCTCATTCTCGGCGTCGAGCAGACTGCAGGTCGCGTAGACCAGCCGGCCGCCCGGCTTCACCAGACGGGCGGCGCTGGCCAGGATGGCGCGCTGCTTGTCCTGCAACTCGGCCACGCTCTTGGGCGACTGGCGCCACTTCAGGTCCGGGTTGCGACGCAGCGTGCCCAGGCCCGAGCAMGGCGCATCGACCAGCACACGGTCGATCTTGCCGGCCAGGCGCTTGATGCGGTCGTCGCGCTCATGGGCGATCTGGGCCGGGTAGACGTTGGACAGGCCGCTGCGCGCCAGGCGCGGCTTCATCGCCGTCAACCGGTGGCCGGAGGTGTCGAAGGCATAGAGCCGGCCGGTGTTGCGCATCGCCGCGCCCAGTGCCAAGGTCTTGCCGCCGGCGCCGGCGCAGAAGTCCACCACCATCTCGCCGCGCTTGGGCGCCAGCAGCAGGGCCAGCAACTGGCTGCCTTCGTCCTGCACCTCGACACCACCGCTCGTGAACAACTCCAGCTTGTGCAGCGCCGGCTTGCCATCGATGCGCAGGCCCAGCGGCGAGTAAGGCGTGGGGACGGCGTCAATGCCCGCGGCCTTCAGTTGCTCCTGGGCCTCCTCGCGCTTGAACTTGAGCGCGTTGACGCGCAGGTCCAGCGGCGCCGCCTCGTTCAGCGCGGTGGCGAGCTTCCAGAACTCTTCGTCGCCCAGGCGCGCCAGCAGCGGCTCGGCCAGCCATTCGGGCATGTTGTGGCGCATCTTGGACGCCAGGCTCATCGGATCTATGGCCTGGACCTGCTCCAGCCAGTGCTGCTCCTGCGGGCTGAGGGCTCCGCGCAGGAAGGCGGTATTGCCGCGCCAGGCCAGCATGGCCAGGCGGCGGTGCATGGAGCCGCTGCCGCTCTGGGCCAGGTTCTGGAACTTGATTCGCTCGCGCAGCAGCGCGTAGACGGTCTCGGCGAGGACGCCGCGCTCGCGCTGGCCGAGGTTCTTGTGTTGACGGAAAAAGGCGGAGACGGTGGAGTCGGCCGGGAATTCGAGCTGGTTCACGACGGCGATCAGCTCGGCGCTCAGCTCCAGGAGGGCATTAGGATGCATCGCCCCATTATCCCAAGCCGCATCGCCGCCCTGAATGAATCTCTGGACCCAGTTGCGCCTGCGCCCCCGGCTGCTGCTGGCCATCCTCGCCGGCAGCGCCCTCGCCGCGTTGTGGCCGGGCCAGTTGCCGACGACGACGCGACTGCTGCTGGGCTGGGACTTCACGTTGTGGATCTACCTGCCGCTGGCGCTGTGGATGATGCTGGGCCGCGCCGGCTCGGTGAATGTGCAGGAGCGCGCCAAGGGGCTGGTGGAAGGCCTTCCGGTGATGCTGCTGCTGGCTGTCAGCGGCGCGCTGGCAAGTTTCGGCGCCATCGCACTGGAGCTGGGTTCGGCAAAAGGCAGCCACAGCGCCGATGGCTTGACGCTGGCCTTCGCCATCGCCACGGTTTGCAGTTCCTGGCTGCTGCTACCGGTGGAGTTCGGCATCGCCTACGCCAGCCTGTACCACGGCGGCGGCAAGGCCGCGCACGGGTTGGAGTTCCCCGGTGACGACGGGCCACCAGACTACGGCGACTTCCTCTATTTCTCCATCACCGTGGCGGCCACGTCGCAGACCTCGGACGTCGGCGTCAGCTCGCGGGCCATGCGCCGACTGGTGCTGGCTCAGGCCCTACTGGCCTTCGTCTTCAACACCGGCGTGCTGGCGTTGACGGTCAACATTTTGGCCGGGCTGATCAGCTGAAGAGTTGCTGCGCCGCGCCGTCGCGGTGGGCGACGCGCTCGCCGTCCCACACCAGCGCGTCTTCGACAAACCAGCGCACCGACTGTGGATAAATGCGGTGCTCAGCCGTCAGCACGCGGGCCGACAGCGCCTTGGCGTCATCGCCCGGCAGCACCGGCACGGCGGCCTGCATGACGATGGCGCCATGGTCCAGTTCGGCGGTGACGAAATGCACCGTCACGCCGGCGATCTTGCAGCCCATCTCAATCGCCCGCTCATGCGTGTGCAGACCGGTGAAGGCCGGCAGCAGCGACGGGTGGATGTTGAGCATGCGGCGCGCGTAGCGGGCAGTGAAGCCAGGCGTCAGGATGCGCATGAAGCCGGCCAACACGACGAGGTCGGGCGAGAAGCCGTCGATGACGCGGGCCAGCTCGGCGTCGAAATCCACGCGGCTGGCGTAGGCCTTGTGGTCGACAACGGCTGTAGCGATGCCGTGCCCGGCGGCGAACTGCAGGCCGCCCGCGTCGGGCCGGTTGCTGATGACGGCTGCAACCTCGGCCGGCCAGCCCTCGGCCGCGCAGGCCTTGATGATGGCCTCCATGTTGGAGCCCCGCCCCGAAATCAGAATCACCAGTCGCTTCATGGGCCGGCAGTGTAGGACGCTGACCCCTGCCCTTCGGCAGGGCAACGGCCGTGAACGACAATCCGCGCCCCATGACGACACCCGTCCTTTCCCGACAGCGCGTTCTGTCGGGCATGCGCCCAACAGGCGCACTCCACCTCGGCCACTATCACGGCGCCCTCAAGAACTGGGTGCGGCTGCAGGACAGCCACGACTGCTTCTTCTTCGTCGCCGACTGGCATGCACTGACCACGCAGCGCCCCAGCGGCGAGACGCTGGCTCGGCATGCCTACGAGATGGTCACCGACTGGCTGGCCGCCGGCGTCGACCCCGAGCGCTGCACGCTGTTCCTGCAAAGCCGCATGCCCGAGCATGCCGAGCTGTTCACGCTGCTGGCCATGTGCACGCCGTCGAGCTGGCTGGCGCGCATGCCCAGCTACAAGGACCAGGTCGCCGCCGACCCCGAGCTGGCCACCTACGGCTTCCTCGGCTACCCGCTGCTGCAGGCGGCCGACATCCTGCTCTACAAGCCGGCCGGCGTGCCGGTGGGCGAGGACCAGGCGGCCCACGTCGAGGTGACCCGCGAGGTGGCGCGGCGCTTCAACCGGCTTTATCAGCCGGTCTTCGTCGAACCGCAGGCCCTGCTGACCGAGACCGCCCGCGTGCCCGGGCTGGATGGCCAGAAGATGAGCAAGAGCCTGGACAACGCGATCGCGATGCGCGACGCACCCGAGGTGACGGCGGCAAAGCTTCGCACCATGCCGACCGATCCGCAGCGCGTGCGCCGCACCGACCCCGGCGACCCGGCTCGCTGCCCTGTCTGGCCACTGCACCAGATCTACACCGACGAAGCCACCCGCGCCGCCTGCGACACCGGCTGCCGCACGGCCCGCATCGGCTGCCTGGACTGCAAGCAGCCGCTCATCGAAGCCATCCAGCGAGAACAGGCGCCCTGGCGCGAACGCGCTGCGGCGCTGGACCCGCAGCAGTTGCAATGGACGCTGGAGGTCGGCACCGAGCGGGCCCGCGCCGTGGCGCGCAAGACGCTGCGCGAGGTGCGTGGCGCGATGGGGTTGGTCGTTTGAGTTCGTCGATCCATGTCACCGACCTCGAAGCCGCCATCAACTGGTGGCGCGAGCGTTCCCCGTCGCCAGACGGCATCAGCGCGGCGCCGGAGGTGCGTGCGCTGGCGACGGCTTATGCGCTACTCGCGTGGAACCGGGCGACCGAGCTGAACGTCGACTCGCTGAGCGACAAGGCGCTCGACGCCTGGCTCGCCTGGTACACGACAACACCCGACTCACCCTGCATCGCCATCTGCTCCACGGCCCAGGGCGATCCCATCTGCAAGGGCTGCGGCCGCACTTTTGACGAGGTGCAGCACTGGCCGGGGCTGGACCCGTTCGAGAAGCGCATCGTCTGGCATCGCATCGTTCGGGAAGGCACCGCCTGGCGTTTCAACCGCTACGCGGAACGGGTCACGCGATGAACCGAATCCGCTTCATCGACAGCGTCCGCCGCCTGGTGCCACTGGCCTGGCCCGTCCTCGTCGGCCAGATCGCCGTGATGATGTTCAGCACCATCGACACGCTGATGATGGGCCGCGTCGGCCCCGCGGACCTGGCGGCGCTGGCGGTCGGCTCGGCCGTCTACGTGACCATCTTTGTCGGCCTGATGGGCGTGGTGCTGGCCGTCGGCCCCATCGCCGGCCGTCAGTTCGGCGCCGGCGACCTGCCCGGCGCCGGCCAGACCTTCGTGCAGGCGCAGTGGCTGTCGGTGCTGCTGTGCGTGCCGGGCTGCCTGGCGCTGTGGTTCCCCGACGTCTTCATCTGGCTGGCCCAACTGGATGCGACGCAGGCGGCCAAGGTGCAGGCCTACACGCGGCCCGAGGCGTTCGCGCTGCCGGCCGCCCTGCTGTTCACGGCCTTCCGCGGCTTCTCGACGTCGGTGAGCCGGCCCAAGGCCGTCATGGCCATGCAGCTGACCGGCCTGGCGGCCAAGGTGCCGCTGAATGCCGTGCTGGTGTTCGGCTGGGGGCCGATTCCCGCCATGGGTGTGGCCGGCTGCGGTTGGGCCACGGCCATCGCAATGACGGCGCAGGCCCTGGTGGCGCTATGGCTGCTGCGCCGCGACGCCTTCTACCTGCCCTTCCAGATCGCCCACCTGTGGCAGACGCGGCCCGACTGGCGGCAACTGGCGGGACTGGTGCGCCTGGGCCTGCCGATGGGTGGCTCCATCCTCGTCGAGGTGACGGGCTTCACCTTCATGGCGTTTTTCATCGCGCGCCTGGGCGCAACACCGGTGGCCGGCCATCAGATCGCCGTCAACCTGGTGGCCATGATGTTCATGATCGCGCTCGCCCTGGCCATGGCGGCCCTGACGCTGGTGGCTCAGCACCTGGGCGCCGGGCAGAAGCGAGAAGCGCGCATCGTCGGTCGACATGCCATGGTGCTCGCGGCTCTCGTGGCGGCCACGGTGGGCGCCGTCGTGGCGTTGGCACAAGAGCCCATCGTGGCGCTCTACACGTCCAACCCCGAGGCCGCCGCGGCGGCACTGCCGCTGCTGGTGTGGGTGTGGTTCTTCCACCTCGGCGACGCGCTGCAGACGGTGGCGGCCCACGTGCTGCGCGCCTATCAGGTGGCAACACTGCCGATGATCATCTACGTCATCGCGCTATGGGGCCTGGGAATCGGCGGCGGCTATTTCCTCGCCTTTGGCACGAACGGCAATGGCGCGGTTGGCTTTTGGCAGGCTGCAACTGGCGGCCTGCTTGCCGCAGCGCTGCTGCTCAGCCTGCTGCTGAAGCGGGTGTTCGACGGGAACCGCTAACTCTAGGACTTGGCGGCAGGCAGGAAGATCACGAAACGGCTGCCGCCGCCATCGCGCGGCAGGCAGCGCACGCTGCCACCGTGGCGCTCGGCGATCTGCTTGACCAGGCTCAGACCCAGGCCCACGCCACCCGCCATCTCGGCGTGGCCGGGCAGGCGGTAGAAGGGTTCGAAAATGCGCTCGCGCAGCTCAGCCGGCACGCCGGGGCCGCGGTCGGCGACGGTGAATTCATAACCACCGGCGACCGGGCGCAGCGACAGCTCCACCTCGGGCCCGCCGTAGCGGCGCGCGTTGTCGAGCAGGTTGCGCAAGGCGCGGCGCAGCAGGCGCTCCTGGCCGTCGACGCGGGCGGCGTCGGTCTCGGGCTCGAAGGCCGCCTCGGCGCGGGCCGCCTCCTCGGCGCCCAGCGCCAGCAGCTCCACCACATAGGTCTCGCCGACCGCACTGCCCGCTTCCAGGCGGCTGGCCAGCAGCACTTCCTCGACGAGGGCGTCCAGCTCGGCAATGTTGACGTCGATCTCGCGCGCCAGGCGCTCGCGCTGCGGCGGCGCGGCGTCGTCCAGCATGGCGAAGGCCATCTTCAGCCGCGCCAAGGGCGAGCGCAGCTCGTGGCTGGCGTTGGCCAGCAGGGTCTGGTGGGAGCGCAGCAGCGTCTCGATGCGCTCCGCCGCCTGATTGAAGCTGGTGGCCAGCGCCGCCACCTCGTCACGGCCACTGCCGTCGACTCGGTGATGCAACTGACCGGCGCCGAACTGCTCGACGCCGCGCTTGAGTGCTTCCAGCCGGCGCGTCAACCGGCGCACGACCGGGTAGGCGCCGACCGCCACGCCGATGAAGAGCAGCAGCAGCACGACGGCCAGCGTCGACACGGCCGGCGCGCCGGGCGACACGGGGCGGTGCAGCCAGGGGCTGGTCCAGGGGCCCTCGTCCACACGCTGCGGGCGGGCGCCCGGGCCGGGGCCGCCCGGAGCCGAGGCGCCGGGGCCACTGCCCTGGAAATTCGGTGGGCGCACGCTGCGCACCATCTCCAGGCTGCGGCCATCACCCAGGCTCGCATTGACGATGATGGCCCCTGGGTCGTCAGCGCGGCGCTGGTACATCTGCGTCGTCGCGATGCGCTTGCCGCTGGCGTCCTCCAGCGCAATTGGCATGCGCAGACGCAAGCCCCAGTCGGCGAAGGCGGCGGCCTGTGCCTCACGCGGCGCATCGGCCGGCGGCAGCGCGAGCTTGAGCAGCCCGGCCATCGCGTTCAGCCGCTCACCCGCCGCCAGTTCGACATTGCCGCGCTCCTGCTCGATGTGGCGCTGGAACAGCCACGCCGAGCCGAAGGCAAACGCAAGCAGCAGCGCCACCAGCGTCAGGTAGATGCGGACGTAGAGACTTTTCAAGCGCTGTCCGCGTCGGCGTCCTGCTTGCGCGCAAAAACGTAGCCGGCGCCGCGCACGGTCAGCACGCGACGCGGGTTCTTGGCGTCATCCTCGATGACGGCCCGGATGCGCGAGATGTGCACGTCGATGGAGCGGTCGAAGGCCTCCAGCGGATGGCCCTTGAGCGCGTCCATGATCTGGTCGCGGCTCAGCACGCGGCCGGGGCTTTGCGCCAGCACGACGAGCAGGTCAAATTGGTGGCTGGTCAGGTCGCAGATCTTGCCGTCCAGGCGCGCCACGCGGGCGGCCAGGTCGATCTCCAGGCGGCCGAAGCGCAGCACCTCGTCGCCGTCGAGCTTGGGCTCCAGCCGGCGCAGCAGCGCCTTGATGCGGGCCTGCAACTCGCGCGGCTCGAAGGGCTTGGCGAGGTAGTCGTCGGCGCCCAGCTCCAGGCCGAGGATGCGGTCCATGGGCTCGCCACGGGCCGACAGCATCAGCACCGGCTGGTGGCGCCAGCGGGCGTCGCCGCGCAGCCAGCGGCAGAAGTCCAGACCGTCGCCGTCGGGCAGCATCAGGTCCAGCACCAGCAGTTCATAGCGGCCGTGCGCCAGCGCGTCACGCGCCTGCGCCAAGCTGCCGGCCGTGCTGACTTCAAAGCCGGCAGCACGGAGGTAGTCACCCACCATGCCGGTCAGGCGGGTGTCGTCGTCGATCAACAGCAGTCGAGCACTCATCGGCGGGGCTAGCGAGGTAAACGGGGGCCGGCGCGTTTCGGCGCCGGCGGGTCGGGGCTCAAGCATCGCAGAACTCCTCACCTGGGGCGAATCAGCCGGGACGATGGTGAGCGGCGGCGCGGGCCTGGCGCTTCTTCATGACCTCGGCGATCCTGGCGCGCTGCTCGGGCGTCAGCACGCGGGCGGCGTCGATGCTGGCCTGGCTGAGGCGCTTGGAAGCGGCCTCGTGCTGGGCGCTGATCTGGGCGCGGGTGGCCTCGATGGCGGCGGCGTCGATGTTGGGCGCGGTGTAAAGCGTGGCCATTTGCTGGTGCAGCTTCATGCCGGCTTCACGCTGGCCAGTGAGGTCCTGGCGCGCGGCCTTGAAGATGGCTGCGATCTGGCTGCGCTGCGAGTCCGTCGCGTTGACGAGGTCGAGCGCGTGCTCGATGTGGCCGCCGAACAGGCCACCGGGCGCCATCATGGCCGCGCCACCGCGATGATGCCCACCGGGGCCGCCAGGGCCGGGTTGGGCGTGGGCCGCAACACCGCCGATGGCCAGGGCCGCAGCCACCGTGCCGACGCGCAACAGGTTCTTGATCTGGAAGGTTCTCATCACAGGTCTCCTGGAAGGAAGAGGGAGTGAAGTGATCTTCTGAGCAGCCTGTGTGGGATCTTTGGGGGTGGGGTAAAGAACTGTGTCCCGATGTCGTCGCCAGGCTTACGCCGAGCGACGACGCTCATCACTTGATGGGCTTGAAGCGCATGCGCTTCGGGCGCGCGCCTTCCTCGCCCAGGCGCTTCTTCTTGTCGGCTTCGTACTCGTGGAAGTTGCCGTCGTAGAAGAACCACTGCGAGTTGCCTTCGCAGGCCAGGATGTGGGTGCAGATGCGGTCCAGGAACCAGCGGTCATGGCTGATGACCATGGCCGAGCCGGCGAACTCCAGCAGCGCTTCTTCCAGCGCGCGCAGGGTTTCCACGTCCAGGTCGTTGGACGGTTCGTCAAGCATCAAGACGTTGCCACCCTGGGCCAGCGTCTTGGCCAGGTGCAGTCGGCCGCGTTCACCGCCGGACAGCGCGCCGACCAGCTTCTGCTGGTCGTTGCCCTTGAAGTTGAAGCGGCCCAGATAGGCGCGGCTGGGCATGATGAACTTGCCGACGATGATGTTGTCCAGGCCGCCGGAGACGTCCTGCCAGACCGTCTTGTCGGCTTCCATGCTGTCGCGGCTCTGGTCCACAAACGCCATCTTGGCCGTCTTGCCAATCTTGACCGTGCCGCTGTCCGGCTGCTCCACGCCCTGCAGCATGCGGAACATGGTCGACTTGCCGGCACCGTTGGGGCCGATGATGCCGACGATGGCACCGGCCGGCACCTTGAAGCTGAGGTTGTCGATCAGCAGGCGGTCACCAAAGCTCTTGCTGACGTTCTCGAATTCGATGACTTCATTACCCAGGCGCTCGGCCACGGGGATGAAGATTTCGTTGGTCTCGTTGCGCTTCTGGTAATCGACGTCCGAGAGTTCCTCGAAGCGGGCCAGGCGCGCCTTGCTCTTCGCCTGGCGGCCCTTGGCGTTGGAGCGCACCCACTTCAGCTCTTCCTTCATCGCCTTGCTGCGGGCGTCCTCGCTCTTCTGCTCGCTCTCCAGGCGCTTTTCCTTCTGGTCCAGCCAGTCGGAGTAGTTGCCCTTCCACGGGATGCCSTGGCCGCGGTCGAGTTCGAGGATCCACTCGGCCGCGTTGTCCAGGAAGTAGCGATCGTGGGTGATGGCCACCACGGTGCCGGGGAAGCGCTGCAGGAACTGCTCCAGCCACTCGACGGACTCGGCGTCCAAGTGGTTGGTGGGTTCATCGAGCAGCAGCATGTCCGGCTTGGAAAGCAGCAGGCGGCACAGCGCCACACGGCGCTTTTCACCGCCGGACAACACGCCGATGACGGCGTCCCAGGGCGGCAGGTTCAGCGCGTCGGCGGCCATTTCGAGCTGCAGATCGGTGTTCTCGGAACCGGCGGCGGCAATGATGGATTCCAGCTCGCCCTGTTCGGCGGCCAGCGCGTCGAAGTCGGCGTCTTCCTCGGCGTAAGCAGCGTAGACCTCGTCCAGGCGCTTCTTGGCGGCCAGCACGCCGCCGATGCCTTCTTCCACGGCTTCACGCACGGTCTGCTCGGGGTTCAGGCGCGGCTCCTGCTCCAGGTAGCCGATCTTGATGCCCGGCATCGGCGTGGCTTCGCCCTCGTACTCCTTGTCCACGCCGGCCATGATCTTCAGGATGGTCGACTTGCCCGAGCCGTTCACGCCCAGCACGCCGATCTTGGCGCCGGGGAAGAAGCTCAGCGAGATGTCCTTGAGGATGTGGCGCTTGGGGGGAACCGTCTTGTTGACGCGGTTCATGCTGAAGACGTACTGGGCCATGGCTGCAATGCTGAGGTGATGCGCGGCGGGCTGCCGCGAAAGGCGCGATTGTCGCCGCAGCGCGCATCGACCCGTGCGGATTGCACATTCCACCCTCCGCGTCCCCGCGCTCGCGGGATGAACCGCCAGCCGCGGATCAACACAATGCAAGGCATGAAAACCCTTGCCATCCTCAGTGCCGCCCTGCTCGCTACCGCTGCCCAAGCGCAGACCGTATTCAGCGACAGCTTCGATGCCAATGTGCTCAACCTGAACGCCGTGCCGACCGGCTGGACCGTCACCAACGCCGGGACGGTCGACGTCATCGGCGGAGGCCTGTTCGGCGAACTGTGTGCCGGCAGCGGCACCTGCATCGACCTGGACGGCAGCAACGGCCTGTCCGGCGTGCTCAGCCGCAGCGTCACGCTGAACGCCGGCACGACCTACACGCTGAGCTTCGACATCGCCGGCAACCGCCGCGGTGCCGGCACCGAGACCGGCACCGTCAACCTCGGCACCGCAAGCCTGAACTACAGCCTGGCCGACAGCAGCGGCGCCGCGCCCTACCAGCACCTGTCACTGGCCTTCACGCCCGGCGTGACCAGCTCGTACACGCTCAGCTTCGCCAACTTCGGCGGCGACAACCAGGGTGCCATCCTGGACAACGTCACACTGACGGCCGCAGTGCCCGAGCCGGCCAGCGCTGCGCTGCTGCTGCTGGGCCTGGGCGGCGTCATGCTGCTCAAGCGCAAGCGCGACTGACCTGCGGCGGCGAACCGGCCGCCCCACCCCTAGACTGGCCACCCGTCGTATCGATGAGGTGGCCATGTCGTTTCTGCGCTCCGTCTGTCTCATCCTGACCTTGCTGGGCGCGTTGCCGGCAAGCGCCCAGAGCCTGCGCTGGTCCAGCCAGGGCGACATGCAGACCACCGATCCGCATTCGCAGAACGAGGTCATGACCAACAGCCTGAACAACCAGGTCTACGAGAGCCTGACCCGGCGCATGAAGGACATGAGCATGGCGCCGGCGCTGGCCGCCGAGTGGACGCAGGTCACGCCGCTGATCTGGCGTTTCAAGCTGCGCCCCGGCGTCAAGTTCCACGACGGCACGCCCTTCACGGCCGAGGACGTCGTGTTCTCCATGCAGCGCCTGCGCGACGACAACTCGCCGCAGCGCGTCTTTGCGAACGCCGTCGGGATGCCGAAGGCGCTGGACCCGCTGACCGTCGTCTTCACCCTCGACAAGCCCAACCCCATCGTTCCCGAACTGCTGGCCAATCTCTTCATCATGAGCCGGCGCTGGTGCGAGGAGCACCGCGTCACGCGGCCGCTGAACTTCAAGCAGCAGGAGGAGTCCTATGCCAGCCAGAACGCCAATGGCACCGGCCCCTTCATCCTGGTCAGCCGCCAACCCGGCGTGAAGACGGTCTTCAAGCGCAACCCGAACTGGTGGAACAAGTTCGAGGGCAACCTGCAGGAGTTCGTCTACATGCCGATCTCCAACGACGCGACGCGCACGGCGGCCCTCATCTCGGGCGAGATCGACTTCGTGCTCGACCCCGCGCCGCGCGACGTGGCCCGGCTGCGCACCCTACCCAACCTGAAGGTGCTGGACGGCGCGGAGAACCGCATCGTCTACATCGGCATGGACCAGACGCGCGACAAGCTGCTCTACGGCCAGGCGCCTGGCGACAAAAACCCCTTGAAGGACCTGCGCGTGCGCAAGGCCCTGTATCACGCCATCGACATCGAGGCCATCAAGACCAAGCTGATGTCGGGTTATGCCCTGCCCACCGGCGGCCTGACCTCGTCGCCACGTGGTGCCTACGGGGACGCCAAGCTGGAGACCCGCCTGCCCTACGACCCCGCTGCGGCCAGGAAACTGCTCGCTGAGGCCGGCTACGCCGACGGCTTCGACATCACGATGGACTGCCCCAACAACCGCTACGTCAACGACGAGCGCATCTGCATCGCACTGGCCAGCATGTGGGCTCAGATCAAGGTCCGCGTGAAGGTCAACGCGATGCCGCGCACCCTCTTCTTCCCGAAGATCGAGAAGTTCGACACCAGCCTGTTCCTGGCCGGCTGGGGTGGTGGCTCGACCGATGCCGACGTCATGCTGACGCCCGTGCTGCGCAATCGCGGCGAGCAGGGTGTGGGCGTGGCCAACTACGGCGGGATCGTCAACAACGAGGGCGACGCGCTGGCGGCCGCCTCCACCATCGAGACCGACGCCAAAAAGCGCGAGGCCCTCGTCAAGGCCGCGTTGCAGGCCTACCGTGACCAGGTCAACATCATTCCGCTGCACCGCCAGGTCATCCCCTGGGCCATGAAACGCGAAGTCAGCATCCCGCATTCGCCCAACAACTGGGCAAGCATGGACTGGGTCACGGTCGGCAAGTAGCGCGGCCCGTTAGAATGCCAGCCATCCGCCGCGCTTCTCAGTCTTGCGCGGCGTTCTCTTTTCAGCCCCTGCACGCCGCCCGGCTGCCCGAAGACTGGTTGCGACTCTCCGTTGCAACGGCAGCTGATGCGAACAGGCGTGCTCACACCCCAACTCGATGACTTTCGAAACTCTCGGCCTGGCCGAGCCCTTGCTGCGCGCCATTTCCGACGCTGGCTACACCACTCCCACCCCCATCCAGGCCCAGGCCATTCCCGCCGTCTTGAACGGTGGTGACCTGCTGGCCGGCGCCCAGACCGGCACCGGCAAGACCGCCGGCTTCACGCTGCCGCTGCTGCACCGCCTGTCCACCGGCGAGAAAGTGCTGAACAAGCGCGGCAAGATCGCCATCCGCGCCCTCGTGCTGACGCCCACCCGCGAACTGGCCGCCCAGGTCGAGGAAAGCGTGCAGACCTACGGCAAGTACCTGCCGCTGAAGAGCATGGTCATGTTCGGCGGCGTCGGCATGCAGCCGCAGATCAACAAGCTGCGCGACGGCGTCGACATCCTCGTCGCCACGCCCGGCCGCCTGCTCGACCACGCGCAGCAAGGCACGCTGGACCTGTCGCAAGTGCAGATCCTCGTGCTCGACGAAGCCGACCGCATGCTCGACATGGGCTTCGTGCACGACATCAAGAAGGTGCTGGCCCTGCTGCCGGCCAAGAAGCAGTCGCTGCTGTTCAGCGCGACCTTCAGCGACGAGATCAAGAACCTCGCCGACCGCCTGCTCAACGCCCCGGCGCTGATCGAAGTGGCCCGCCGCAACCAGACCGCCGAGGCCATCGAGCAGAAGGTCCACCCGGTCGGTCGCGAGCGCAAGAAGGAGCTGCTGGTTCACCTGATCAAGGGCGGTGTGAGCGGTGAGCCCTGGCAGCAGGTGCTGATCTTCACGCGCATGAAGCACGGCGCCAACCGCCTGACGGACTACCTGAACGACCAGGGCATCAGCGCCATGGCCATTCACGGCAACAAGAGCCAGGGTGCCCGCACCAAGGCGCTGGCCGACTTCAAGACCGGCGACCTGACCTGCCTGGTGGCGACCGACATCGCCGCCCGCGGCATCGACATCGACCAGCTGCCCCACGTCGTCAACTTCGAGCTGCCCAACGTGGCCGAAGACTATGTGCACCGCATCGGCCGCACCGGCCGCGCCGGCGCCACGGGCGAGGCGGTCAGCCTGGTCTGTGTCGACGAGAACGGCTTCCTGAAGGAGATCGAGCGCCTCATCAAGCGCGAGATTCCGCGCGAGATCGTGGCCGGCTTCGCCCCTGATCCCAACGAGCGCGCCGAGCCCATCGTGCTGGGCCGCACCGTGCTGAACCCCAACGGCAGCCGGGGCCGCAACCCCAACCCGCCGGCTGGCGCCAACGGCCGTGGTGGTCGTGGCGGCGGCGGTGGTGGTGGCCGCGGTGGCGACAGCCGTGGCGGTCAACGCGACGGCGGCCGTCCGAGCGGCAAGCCGGGCGGCGCGCACGCCGGCCACGGCGGCGC
>NZ_JBGCUM010000111.1:0-4999 GCF_054177665.1 Roseateles sp. P5_E8
GCATGGCGCGGCGCCGCTGCGGCCTGCCGCCGCGTGGCCAGCCTGGCACAGCAGGCAGCTGCCGGACCGCTGCCGGGCGATCTCGCCGAGCTGCTGCGCGCCACGCGGATGCGGCTGCGCCGGGAAGGCCTGTCAGCCGGCGCTGTGGCTGCGGCACTCGGCCTCGTCGCCCGCATCGCCGCCGACACGCTCGGCCTGGCGGCTAGACCGACCCAGCTCTTCGCCGCCGCCGCGCTGCTGGACAACCGCATGGCCGAGATGGCAACCGGTGAGGGCAAGACGCTGGCCATCGGCCTGGCCGCCGCCGTCGCCGCACTGGCCGGCATGCCGGTCCACGCCATCACCGCCAACGACTACCTCGCCGCCCGCGATGCCGCGCGCCTGACGCCTTTGTTCAGTGCACTGGGCCTGCGTACCGCTGCGCTGGCCGGCGTCAGCGGCGATGACGCGCGACGCGCCGTCTACGCCCACGACATCGTCTACGCCACAGCCAAGGACCTCGCCTTCGACTTCCTGCGCGACCGCCTGGCGGGCGCGGCGCCGCTGCTGCGCGGCCTGTGCATGGCCTTGCTGGACGAGGCCGACAGCATCCTGCTCGACGAGGCCGAAGTGCCCCTCATCCTGTCGCGCGCCGCGCCGCATGCCGCGCGCCGGGCCTTCCTCTGGCAGGCGCTGTCGCTCGCACGCGGCCTGACGGCGGGCGCGGACTTCTCGCTGCACGCGGCCGACCGGCAGGCCCGGCTGACCACCGCCGGCGAAGAGCGACTGGCCGGCCTCGCGGCGGGCCTTGGCGGCCCCTGGCTGCGGCCGCGCTACCGCCGCGAGGCCGTGCTGACGGCGCTAGCGGCGCTTCACGTCTACCGGCGCGCCGAACATTACGTGGTGAGGGACGGCGCCGTCGAGCTGCTGGACGAAGTCACCGGCCGCATCGCCATCGGCCGTGTCTGGTCGCGCGGGCTGCACACCGTGGTGGCGCTGAAGGAAGGCCTGCGCCCGCCGGCCGAGACCGAAACCGTCGCGCAGACCACCTTCCAGCGCTTCTTCCAGCGTTACTGGCGGCTGGCCGGCATCAGCGGCACGCTGAAGGAAGCCCGCGCCGAGTTACGCGAGGTCTACGGCGCCACCGTCGTCAACGTGCCGCTGCACTGGCCCAGCCGCCGCGCCGACGGCCCGGCGCGCGGGTTTGTAACCGTGAGCGCCATGTTCGAAGCGGTCGCCACACGCGCCGCCGAGCTGCGCGCCGCCGGCCGGCCGGTGCTGATCGGCACCGACAGCGTCGAAGCCTCACAGGCCCTGGCCGCCCGGTTGGCAGAAGCGGGCATCGAGGCCGCCGTGCTGAACGCGCTGCACGACGCCCAGGAGGCCGCCATCGTCGCTGCCGCCGGGCGCTCCGGCCAGGTAACCGTCGCCACGCGCATGGCCGGGCGCGGCACCGACATCGAGCTGGACGACGCCGCCCGCGCCGCCGGCGGCCTGCACGTCATCTCCTGCCAGCACAACCTGTCGCGCCGGCTCGACCGCCAGTTGGCCGGCCGTGCGGGCCGCCACGGCGACCCGGGCAGCACAGAACGCTGCTTCGTGCGACTTCCTTCCACTCCAGAAAAGCCCGAAAACGCCGACATTGAGTGGATATGGATACCACCAACCGCCGTCGCCGGCTGGCTGCGGAGCGCCACCCTGCTCCGGGCCTGGACCCAATGGCGAGAAGAACAGCGGCGCGCCGTGATGCGCCGCCGCCTGCTGGAGCAAGACCTGCACTGGGAGCGCCGGCTCTCCTTCGCCGGGCACGACGCCTAGGCGCCCTCGCCGGCGCCCTGGCGCTGCTGAGCGGCGCGCCGCTGGCCCTCGCCGCCCCCGCTGCTGCGGCGAACAAGCCGATGGGCTGCCTGATCGAGCCCGACCAGGTCGCCGAGGTCGGCTCGCAGGTCATCGGCCTCGTCGAGCGCCTGCATGTCGACCGCGGCGCCTCGGTGGCCGCTGGCCAGCCGCTGCTGAAGCTGCGCGCCGACGTCGAGCAGGCCAATGTGGGCGCCGCGCAGACGCGTGCGCGCATCGACGCCGACATCATGGCCGCCGCGGCCAGCCACGATCTGTCGCTGCAGAAGGTCAAGCGCGCCGAGGCGCTCGTGGCCCAAGGCTTCGTGTCGGACCAGGCCGTGGAGCAGGCGCGAGGCGAGGCCGAGGTGGCCAACCAGAAGCTGCGCCAGGTGCGCGGCCAGCAGCGCATCTTCGAGCAGGAGCAGCGCGTGGCCGACGCCCAGCTACAACTGCGCACCGTGCGCAGCCCCTTTGCCGGCGTCGTCGTCGAGCGCTACGTCAACATGGGCGAGCGCGTGGAAGACCGACCGCTGATGCGCATCGCCGTCATCGACCCGCTGCGCGTGGAGCTGATGGTGCCGACCGCGCGCTATGGCCAGATCGCGGCGGGCGACAAGATCACCATCCGCCCCGAGCTGCCCGGTGCCGAACCGGTCGTTGCGACCGTCAGCCACATCGACCAGGTGCTGGACGCGGCCAGCAACAGCTTTCGCGTGCGCCTGAGGCTGCCCAACCCCCAGCACCGCCTGCCGGCCGGCCTGCGCTGCAAGGCCGACCTCGCCGACGCGCCCGCGCCGGCTAGCGCTCGCAAGGCCGCCACCACGGTGGACGCCCGCAAGCCGAGCGGGACCAAGGCTCCGACGTTGTGAACCCCTTCCGGCGCGCGGCCGACCCCGCCCGCACTGCGGCCGCCTCAGCCATGCCGGCCGCCAGTTGGCGCCTGCTGGCCGAGGTGATGGAGCCGCGCATCCTGCATTCGGCCGACCTGGCGCCGCTGCTGTGGAGCGGCGACGCGGCCCTGCACGCTTCCACCACGACGGTGCCCGCGAGCGCGACCGTCACGCGCACCGAGATCGTCTTCGTCGACATCGGTGTGCCCGATGCCCAGTCGCTGATCGCCGACCTGCAGGCCCAGCGCGACGCCGGCCGGCCCATCGAGATCATCACCATCGGCGCCAGCGACGACGGCCTGGCGCTGATCGGCGACACGCTGGCCGCGCGCCATGACATCAGTGCCGTCCACGTGCTGGCCCACGGCAGCGACGGCCAGATGCAGCTCGGCAGCAGCCGCCTCGACGGCGCCACGCTGCTGCAGCGGGCCGGCGCCATCGCCGGCTGGAGCCAGGCGCTGACCGACGACGCCGATCTGCTGCTCTACGGCTGCGACCTGGCGCAGAGCGCGGCGGGCCAGCAGCTCGTGCAGGGCCTCGCCGCGCTGACCGGCGCCGACGTGGCCGCCAGCACCGACCTCACCGGCGCGGCGGCCGCCGGCGGCAACTGGGTGCTCGAATACGCCACCGGCGGCATCGAGGCCGCCGTGGCGCCGACGCTGTTCGCACAGGCCCAGTGGCGCGGCGTGCTGGCCACCTACACCGTCACCAGCACCGCCGATTTCGCCGGCGCGGCCAACGTGGCCGGCACGCTGCGCTGGGCCATCAGCCAGGCCAATGCCCACGCCGGCACCGACACCATCGTCTTCGCCATCGACGGCCGCATCGACCTGGCCGCCGGCACCGGCGACGACAACAACGCCGGTGGCGACTTCGACATCACCRGCAGCGTCCGCATCGTCGGCAACGGCAGCACGCGCACCGTCATCAACGGCGCCGGGCTGGACCGCGTGTTCGACGTGCGCGGCGGCACGGTCAGCCTGTCGGGCCTGACGGTGCAGGGCGGCGCCAGCAACAGCGGCGCGGGCATCCGCGTGACCGCCAATGCCGACCTGGACCTCAGCGACGCGGTCGTCCAGGGCAACGTCGGCAAGGGCGGCAGCAAGGGCGGCGGCATCTACAACGCCGGCACGCTGACGCTGCTGCGCACGCTGGTGCAGAACAACGGCGACACCAGCTCCGGCGACGTCGACGGCGCCGGCATCTACAACGCCAGTGGCGCGACGCTAACAGCGCGCGATGTCGAGATCCGCGGCAACGTGGCCGCAAGCAACAAGGACGGCGGCGGCCTCTACGTCGAAGACGAGTCCAGCGCCGTGCTGGAGAACGTGACGCTGGCTGAGAACCTGGCCAGGCGCGGCGGCGGCGTATGGAGCAGCGGCACCGTCAGCGCGGTGAACGTGACGGTCAGCGGCAACACGGCCACGGCCCAGGGCGGTGGCCTGTGGTTCGACAAGGGCAGCATGAGCCTCGACCACGTGACCGTCGCGGGCAACAGCAGCATCCTTGGCGGCGGCATCTACCAGCACGACGCCGTCAATGACGTCGTCGTGTCCAACTCCCTTTTTGCCGCCAACACCGGCGACAACAGCAACCGCGTGGCGCTCACCTCGGCCGGCTACAACCTCAGCGACGACAACTCGATCAGCTTCGACGCGGCCACAGACCGCACCAGCGTCGCCACCAGCGCGATCGCGCTGGGCGGCCTCGCGGACAACGGCGGCTTCGGGCGCACGATGGCCATTGGCTCGACCAGCCTGGCGCGCAACGCCGCCAACCCGCTCACGCTGCTGGGCGCCGACCAGCGCGGCACGCCCTACGTCCTGCGGGCCGACATCGGCGCCTACGAGTACAGCGTCCTCGGCCTCGCCCCGACCATCAGCACCATCGCCCCCCAGACGCTCGCCGAAGACACGGCCGCCACGCCCATCGCCTTCAGCGTCGCCGACGCGCAGACCGCCGAGAGCAGCCTGATCGTCACGGCGACGTCCAGCAACGCCGCCCTGCTGCCAACCGCCAGCCTCGTGCTCGGCGGCAGCGGCGGCGCGCGCACCCTCGGCTTCACGCCGCTGGCCAACGCCAGCGGCACGACGACGATCACCGTGACCGTGTCGGACGGCCTGTTCAGCACCAGCACCAGCTTCGTGCTGACGGTGCAGCCGGTCAACGATGCGCCGCTGCTGAGCCTGCCGGCGGCGCAGGCCGTCAACGAAGACGGCGTGCTGAGCTTCAGCGGCCTCGCCGCGCCGAGCATCAGCGACATCGACGCCGGCAGCGGCTGGATGCAGATG
>NZ_JBGCUM010000112.1:0-4924 GCF_054177665.1 Roseateles sp. P5_E8
GCGGTGCTGTACATGGCCACGGTCTCGGCGATCGTTCACAACCCTGCGATCAAGGTCTTCTACGCACGCCTGGTCGCAGCCGGCAAGGCCAGGAAGGTGGCCCTTGTGGCCTGCATGCGCAAGTTGCTCACCGTGATCAATGCCATGTTGCGCGATCAAGCCACTTGGGATGCTGTCAAGCATCTTCAAACCCCTTCTGGGGCTTGACGCCAGACACAGTTGCTCGGGGGACCGGCTGGACTCGCCCGCGCTCAGCGGAGCGAGGCCGGACGAGGGGCTTCAATCAATCGGGGTGAGCTTGGCGACCGACAGCGCCAGCCACTTCGTGCCATGCCGGCCGAAGTTCACCTGCGCCCGCGCATCCGTGCCCGCGCCTTCCAGCGTCAGCAGCACGCCCTCGCCGAACTTGGTGTGGAAGACGCTCTTGCCCACGCGCAGGCCGCCGTGCTCGTTGGAGACCTTCTGCTTCATGCTCGCTGGCACCGGTGGCTCCACCCAGGCGGCTTTCTCCACGCGGCCCGCGCCCACCATGCCCTTGAGGCCGGTGCCGCGGTCCCAGGCCTGCTGGTACTCGCGCGCAAAGCCCGAGCCGAAGCCCTGGTTGCGTGGCGTCAGCCACTTCAGCGCGGCCTCGGGCAGCTCGTCGAAGAAGCGGCTCTTGACGTTGTAGCGCGTCTTGCCGTGCAGCATGCGCGTCTGGCAGAAGCTGAGGGACAGCTTCTGGCGCGCCCGCGTGATGGCCACGTACATCAGGCGCCGCTCTTCCTCGATGCCGTCGTGGTCGGACATCGAGTTCTCGTGCGGGAACAGGCCCTCTTCCAGGCCCGTGATGAACACCGCGTCGAACTCCAGACCCTTGGCGGAGTGAACAGTCATCAGCTGCACGGCGTCCTGGCCGGCCTGCGCCTGGTTGTCGCCCGCCTCCAGTGAGGCATGGGTGAGGAAGGCCACCAGCGGCGACATGATCTCGCCGGTCTCGGCATCGGGCACCGCGCCGGGCGTGCCTGCCTCGGCCACCTCGTCCACCGGCAGCCCCACGGCGTTCTTGCCAAAGCCCTCCTGCATGACGAAGGCCTCGGCCGCGTTGATGAGTTCGTCCAGGTTCTCCAGGCGGTCGGAACCGTCCTTGTCGGCGCGGTAGAAGTCCAGCAGGCCCGAGGTTTCCAGCACCTGCTCGATGATCTCGCGCAGCGTCATGCCCTGCGTGAGGTTGCGCGTCGAGTCGATGAGGTTGGTGAAGGCCAGCAGGCTGGCGCCGCCCTTGCCGGCGAGCGCGCCCACGCTCTGGTAGAGGCTGCGGCCGCTGGCCTTGGCGGCGTCTTGCAGGTTCTCCAGCGTCTTGGCACCGATGCCGCGGGTCGGGAAGTTGACGACGCGCAGAAAGCTCGTGTCGTCGTTGGCGTTCTCCAGCAGGCGCAGGTAGGCCAGCGCATGCTTCACCTCGGCGCGCTCGAAGAAGCGCAGGCCGCCGTAGACGCGGTAAGGGATGCCCGAATTGAACAGCGCCGACTCGATGACCCGCGACTGGGCGTTGCTGCGGTAGAGGATGGCGATCTGCTGCCGGTCCAGCCCGCTGCGCACCAGGCTCTGGATCTCCTCGATCAGCCACTGCGCCTCGGCAAAGTCGCTGGGCGCCTCCTGCACGCGGATGGGGTCGCCCAGGCCGGCCTCGGTGCGCAGCGTCTTGCCCAGGCGCTGGCTGTTGCGGCTGATGAGCTCGTTGGCGGCGTCCAGGATGTGGCCGAAGCTACGGTAGTTCTGCTCCAGCTTGATGACGCGCTTGACGCGGTACTCGCGCTCGAAGTCCGCCATGTTGCCCACGCGCGCACCGCGAAAGGCGTAGATGCTCTGGTCGTCGTCGCCCACGGCCAGCAGGCTCTGGCCGTTGTCGACACCCGGCGGCGCGAACATCTTCAGCCAGGCGTATTGCAGCTTGTTGGTGTCCTGGAACTCGTCCACCAGCAGGTGGCGGAAGCGCCGCTGGTAGTGCTCGCGGATTGCAGCGTTGTCGCGCAGCAGCTCGTAGCTGCGCAGCATCAGCTCGGCGAAGTCCACCACGCCTTCGCGCTGGCACTGGTCCTCGTAGTTGGCGTAGATCTCGACGAGAGTCTTGGTCTGCTCGTCGCGCGCTTCCACGTCGCCGGGGCGATGGGCTTCTTCCTTGCAGCCGGCGATGAACCAGCCGACCTGCTTGGGCACGAAGCGCTCTTCATCGAGCTTCATCGCCTTGATGACCCGCTTGATGGCCGACACCGTGTCGCTGGAATCCAGGATCTGGAAGGCCTGCGGCAGGTTGGCCTGCTTCCAGTGCGCGCGCAGGAAGCGGTTGCACAGGCCGTGAAAGGTGCCTATCCACATGCCGCGCACGTTGAAGGGCAGCATGGTGGAGAGGCGGGTCAGCATCTCCTTGGCGGCCTTGTTCGTGAAGGTCACGGCCATGATGCCGCCGGGGCTGACCTGGCCCGTGTTCAGCAGCCAGGCGATGCGGGTGGTCAGCACACGCGTCTTGCCCGAGCCGGCGCCGGCCAGGATCAGCGCCGGTTCGGCCGCTGCGGTGACGGCGGCAAGCTGCTCGGGGTTGAGGTTCTTGAGGAGGGGACTGGTCTGAGCAGCAGCGTCGGGAAAAACGTCTTGCACGGGGTTCATCGACGCATTTTAAAGAGGCGCCCCTCAACACCGCCGCCGGCCGGCATCGCGCCGCAGCCACGTCAATATTGCCAAGGCCGTGCACGGGTCATCCCTAGCGCCGGTGGGGCAGGCGCTGACCAAAATCCGCCGCGCTCGCGCGCGCAGTCCAGCCGGGCACTTCGATCCATTCCCAAGCCCAATTCACATGTCCAATACCTTTCGTCTTCTGCTGGTCGCCACTTCGACGGCATTCCTGGTCGGCTGCGCCGGTACCAATTTCAAGCGCCCCGACGCTGGCGCCCTGGAGGTCGGCAAATCAACGTCGGCCCAAGTCACGCAGGTGATGGGTGCACCCCAGATGACAGGCGAGCTGCTTCGCAATGGCGAAAAGCTGAAGTCGGTTCGCTACGCCTACGCCGAGGGCGCCGGCTCAGGCAAGTACCCGGGCGTGACGCCGGCCCGTGCCCAGGTCTTCCTGACCCACAACGACCGCCTCGTGGCCGAGGAGTTCGTCAGCTCCTTCCCCAACGACGCCACCGATTTCGACGAGGGCAAGGTCAGCGCCATCGTCAAGGGCAAGTCGACCCGCGCCGACGTGGTGGCCATGCTGGGCAATCCCAACGGCCGTGGCGTTCACCCGTTCATCAAGACCAAGGACGAGACGGCGTCCATCTACAGCTACTCGCACGTCAAGGGCAGCGTCTTCAACATGAAGTTCTATGCCAAGACCTTGATCGTGTCCTTCGACGCGGCCGGCCTGGTGACGGACGTCGAGTACACGTCCAACGGCGACAAGTGACGCGAGGCGCCTCGCTCAACTGAGCATCGGCAGCCGGCTGCCTTCGGGCGCCGGCTGCTTTCATTTGCGCCTTGCCTACCGGCGCCGCACCTTACCAGCCCGCCCGGCCTTGGACCACTCGTAGGCCTCGCCGTCCGGCGTCCTGCCGCCCTCCACCGCCGAGACGCCGGGCCGGCCGATGTGGTCCGCCAGCTCGGTGGAGATGCAAACATGCGGATGGCCTAGCCGGCGCAGCGCCTCGGCGCGGGCCAGCGCCTGCGTCAGCTCCTTGCTGTAGAAGAACTCGCAGACGGGCGCGGCGTCTTCGCCCTCGCCTTCAAGCCAATACACAACGATGCCCACAGCGATCTCCGGATTGCATTGAAGATGGCTGCCGACTGCATGCTTCATGCGTCTCAGGTCAGCCATCGCGGGTCGAGATGATCGGGCATATCGGCAGGCGATTTGGCCGCATGCAGCGCCACAGTCGGCCTCCGCGCCTGTGCAGGCCCTGCTGAGTCAAACTGAGGCTTACCGACGCACGCCGACCCGAAAAACCGATTACGTCGGCGCTTTGCGATGCGACTTTCTATAGATTCGCAGCGCCTGTGCCTTGTCACTGAGCTGCCGAAGGAAGACTCCATCCTTGATTCCGACGAAGTCCTTCCCCTTCAACAGCAGCAGGCGACTCTGCTTGTCACCGGCATGCGCGTTCTGGATCTGTCCGAGGCTGTAGTGGAGGAAAGGGTCCAATGCGACGGGCAACACCTTGGGAACCGAGGAAGCGTTGGTGACAAGAACCTCGTCAACAGCAACAAGAAGCCTGATCACGTTCTTGCTTCCCGGCCCGGTCCGCGCCTCCGGATCTTTCACCTGGGCGCCGTTGGCATCAACCATATCTACACCCGTGACACGCCCAACCAGGATGTGGTCCGCACCTTGCGCCATCTCTTCCAGCGTCGCCTCAAGCGGAAGACTCGCCTGGGCAACTGCTGAAGACAGCAAGGCGATGAGCATCAGGATGCGCTTCATTTGGATCTCCGGCTCAACGTTTGACCTGAGGCGCGGCCGAGGGCGACGGCTCTTGGACGTCCCTCTCGATGGAATGGTTAGGCGTCATCTTTGCCAACGTGCACAGCCTCCAAGACAGATGCCAACTCTGCTAATGCCGTGCCTCCAAAGTTGCCGTGAGCAAGCGCTCGTCTCACGACCTCTTGAACCTTGCCGAGTTTGACAAGCTCGGCGAAGCGCATCACCGAAAACTCGTCAGCTACGGCCTCAGATATCTGGACGCCAGATGCGTTGGGGTTGCCTTCGTAGGCTTCCATTGACTGCCAGTTGTCGAGCCCTGAGACACACCAGAGATGGAGTTTCTCCCCGTCCGACCAGATGTGCGTAGAGCCTTTGATGTACGCCATGTTCACCTCTGATGACGGCCAACGTGTTGCAGGCGGATCCTGAACGATCCTTGCCCAACATTTGAGCATGCAGCGCCTGCTCGGGCGTGGAGGTCAGTGC
>NZ_JBGCUM010000113.1:0-3593 GCF_054177665.1 Roseateles sp. P5_E8
CGGCCCGGCAGGCGAGGCCGGTCGACCCGGCGCGGCGGGCGACGTCGGACCGGCCGGCCCGGCGGGTGAGACTGGCCCGGCCGGCAGAACGGGTGCCAGGGGGCCAGCGGGCGAAACCGGCCCCGCGGGGCCGCCAGGGCCCGCTGGACCATCCGGTACGGCCGGTGCGCCTGGCACGGCCGGCGCGCCAGGAGTGCCGGGCGCACCAGGCGCCGCCGGCCAGCGCGGCCCGGCCGGCCCGGGCCTGGACCCCAAGCTCGGCCGTCTGACCCAGTTCATGCCCGCCGAGTCGGCGGTCACCATCCCCAGCATCTTTGCGGTCTTCCAGGAGCGCGGCCTGCAGCTGACGTTCTCGGTGAGCCTCGACCCCAACCACGTCAAGCTGCACGGCGCCACGCTGGTGGAGGCCTGGGCGATCTCCGGCAACGGCAGCAGCCGGCTCGTCAGCGGCTCGGCCGATGTCTCCGCCAACGTGCTGCGCTGGCGCGCCGACGCCGCCGGTGCCGACGCGCTGAAGACCATGCTGGCCAACGGCGGCACGCTGCGCCTGCGCGTCGACGGCGACCGCCTGCAGGACATCGACAAGCGCCCCGTCGCCTGCACGCTGGTGGCGCTGAACTTCCCCACGCTGCTGGTGCCGGCCGGTGGCCAGCTGCATCTGCGCTGGCCCGTGCAGGGCTGAGGAGATCTGAGATGCCCGATCCCGAAGAAGGCGAAAGCGAGACCAGCGGCGCGCAGCAGCGCCAGGCCTGGTTCCTGGGCCAGCGGGCCGTCGCCATGACGCCCAAGGACCCGGCCAAGGACGTCGAGGACGAGATCACCCTGCCGGACCCGGTGGACCCGTCCGAGCAACTGCCCGGCACGCCCCCGTCGCTGGCCGACCAGATGCGCGAGTACCGCCTGCGCCTGCAGAACGCGGCCGACGGCGGCTGATCTCACCCATGGCCGCCGATCCCGCCGCCCCGACCCCGGTACCGTCCGTGTGGACGGCCGTAGGCCCGTCGGTCATGCGCAATGGCCAGGCCTTCACGCGCCCGCCGGTGTCGGGCCGCGTGCCGTCGCTGGCGCTGTCGCGCTATGCCGACGTGGTGTACGCGGCCACCAGCAACGGCGGCGTCTGGCGCAGCGACGATGCGGGCCTGGCCTGGCGCCCGTTGATGGACCCGCGCGACGACGACCCCTTGAACGTCACGGGGCGCGCCGACAGCCTGGCCTGCGGCGCGGTGGCCATCCACCCCGACCACCCCGAGCGCGTCTTTGTCGGCACCGGCGAGGCCTTCGGCGCGCTCGACAGCTTCCTCGGCGTGGGCCCGCTGGTGTCGCAGGACGGCGGCCGCCACTGGACCCGCGAGGACGTGGTGGGCGCCGTGCTGACCGGCCGTGGCTTCTTCGCGCTGGCGGTGGACCCGTCGGACCCGCAACGCGTGGCGGGCGCCACGCGCGCCGGCCTCTATCTGCGCCGGCCCAAACTGGGCGGCGGTTTCGAGTGGGCGCAGCAGGTGCTGACCGGCGTCGCCGGTTCGCCCGACCGCAGCGTCAGCAGTGTGGTCTGCGTGCGCGGCGTGTTCTTCGCCGCCGTGCGCAGCGACGGCGCGGGCCGCCCGTCGGTGGTGGTGCGCTCCAGCGACCACGGCACCACCTGGCGCGTGGTGGGCACGGGCTTCCCGGCCGCGGCGGGGCGGGTCACGCTGGCCGTGCACCCGGACCGCACCGACACCGTCTACGCCGTCACACAGAACGGCAGCCTGCTGCGCCTGCGCACCGACGCCGCCGGCAACGGGCCGTGGCGCAATGTCGCCTGGACGCCGGTGCCCGCGCAGGCCGGCGCCTTCGTCGGCACCCAGGGCTGGTACGACCTGGCGTTGACCGTCGACCCCTCCGACGTGGACACGGTGTACTGCGGCGGCAGCACGCTGAAGGTCACCACCGCGGGCTTGCCGCGTGGCGCCGGCAGCGCGACGACCGACATCTGGTCCTCGCACATCTGGCGCGTGCGCGTGCGCCGCCAGGGCGGCACGTTGAAGGCGCAGCCGGTCTACATCGGCGCCACCATCCATGCCGACGTGCACGCGCTGGTGTTCCCGCGCGGGCTGCCCGGCCAGCTGTGGGTGGGCTGCGACGGCGGCGTCTTCCACACCGACAACGCGCAGGCCCCGGCGCCCGTATTCCGCTCGTTGAACAGCGGGTTGGCGACTGCGCTGATCAACGACCTTGCCCTGCACCCCACCGAGCCGGCGGTGATCTTTGCCGCCACGCAGGACAACGGCGGCCAGCGCGCCATCGGCGACGAGGCCTGGTCGCTGACGACCGAGGGCGATGCCGGCGCGGCGGTGGTCGACTGGAACGACCCCTACCGCGTGCTGATGACCTACACGCGGCGCACCATCCTGCGCTGCACCGACGGCGGCAACGGCCCGACGAGCTGGCATTACGTGAGCCTGCCCGCGCATGCCAACGATGCGGCGCTGTTCTATGCGCCGCTGGCCATCGCGCCGCCGTCGGGCACGCCGGCGCATGCATCACGCGTGGCCTTCGGTGTGCGGCGGCTGTGGCTGTCCGACACCTTCGGCGGCCCCAACCTGCCGCCCGCCGTCACCAACCCGGGCGACTGGGTGCCGCTGCCGGCCGACAACGCCGCCGCCGCGCTGCCCAACGCGATCAGCGCCATCGCCTTCTCGGCCTTCGGCATCATCTACGCGGGCACGGTGGGCGGCGGCGTCTACCGCTATGTGCAGGCGGTGCACCCGGGGCCCTGGGTGCGCACGCAGATCGACACGTTAGGGGTGGCCATGCTGCCCCTGGTCTCGCCGATCACCGACATCGAGCCCGACCCCGCCGACGCCACCGGCAACAGCATCTACGTGACGCTGGGCGGCAATGGCGACACCCGCCATGTCTGGCACTACGACAACGCCACCTGGACCGACCGCTCCGGCCCGGCCGGCCCGACGGGGTTGCTGGACGTGCAGGCCAGCGCCATCGTCTGCGACCCCGATAACACGACGCATCTCTACGTCGCCACCGACGTCGGCGTGTGGCACAGCATTGACAGCGGCGCGACCTGGCAGCCCTGGGGCGAAGGCCTGCCCGAGGCCGCCGCGGTGGACCTGGTCATCCACCGGCCCAGCCGGCTGATCCGCGTCGCCACGCATGGCCGCGGCTCCTTCATGCGTGCACTGGGGGCGCCGGGGGCCGCGCCGCCGGCCACGATGGCGCCGGTGCAGTTGCTGGTGCGCGAGCACCCGCTGGACCTGGGCCTGGGCCCGGCCGTGCACGGCCTGCCCGACCCGACCCAGCGCGGTGTCGTGCTGGCCGCAGGTCTGAGCCCCGACGTGCGCTGCGACGCGCCGGACGCGCAGGGCGCCTACCGCTTCCCCGGCGACCACCGGCCCACGCTGATCGACTTCCTGGCGCTGTCGCAGGACGACAGCGAGCATGTGCCCACGGCCAGCCAGCCGCTGGTGACACGGGTGCAGGTGCTGGTGCACAACAACGGCGCGCGCTGGGCCCACGACGTGCAGGTGGCCGTGCTCGTCGCGCCGGGCCGGCATGGCGGCCTGCCGCCGCTGCCCGCGGGCTGGGCGGCACAGCTG
>NZ_JBGCUM010000114.1:0-3540 GCF_054177665.1 Roseateles sp. P5_E8
ATGCCGAGGTGCTGTCGGCCGGCCGCCATGTGCTCCGCCTCAAGCCGGTCACCGGTTTCGAGCTGGCCGGCATCGAGAGCGAATTGCTCAGCGTCGTGGCCAACCTCGTCACCAACGCCGTGCGCTACACGCCCGATGGCGGCGAGATCGAGTTGACCTGGCGCCTGCTTGAAGGCGGCAACGGCGAACTGGCCGTTATCGACACCGGCCTGGGCATCGCGCGCGAGCACATCCCGCGGTTGACCGAACGCTTCTACCGCGTCGACGGCAGCCGCTCGCGCGAGACCGGCGGCACGGGTCTGGGCCTGTCCATCGTCAAGCACGTCATGCAGCGCCATGGCGGCGAGCTGATGGTGCAGAGTGAGGTCGGCAAGGGCTCGCGCTTCCGTCTCGTCTTCCCGGCTGCACGCGTGCGGCAGGCAACCGACTCGGCGCTGGGCGACGAAGCGGCCTTCAACGTCGCCGCACTGTCAGATCACTGACGCTTCAGCAGAACAAGCCCGGCATTGCCGCTGCGGTCGGTCGGCCGCTTTACCTGCGCGATGACCTGCCAGCCCCTGGGTGTGGGCTGGCCGGCACCAACGACGGCATAGCTGCAAGACGTGGCAGCAAGCGAACCCCGGCCCTCGACCCGCCAGCCGCCGTGCCATTCCAGCGCCGCCAGTGTCGCCAGGCTCTGGCCCGAAGCCGCCAGGCATGACACCTGCGCCGGCATGCGAGCCTTGAGCCGCCCGACCAGCGGCGCCAGGCTGCGCGCATAGTCCAGCGGCGGCAGTAGCAGGCTGGTGACCAACAGCCAGCCCAGGGCGACGCCGCCGGCCGGCAGGGCCAGGCTCTTCCACAGCGCATGGCGGTGCCGTGCGGTCCGCCAGCGCACCAGGGCCAGCCACGCCGCCGTCGCCGCCAGTGCGAAGACCAGAGCGAGCAGGCTGAAGCTGGGCTCGAAACCCTCGGCCAGGCGCCGCAGGTTGGCCAGCGGCCGCGGCGGCCAGCCGGTCTGCATGGACAGGTAGTAGAGCCAGAAGAACAGCGCCGCCGCGCTGAAGAAGAACACCGAGAACCAGTCCACCGCCGCCGAGAAACCGCGGCTCAGCGTCGGCAGCGCGAAGGCCGCCAGGATGGCCAGCGAGGGCAGGGCCAGCAGCAGCGCGCGCTCCGAGCCGTCCATTGCCACGCAGGCCACCAGTGGCACCAGCAGCGCGATGGCCGGCACCGTGATGTGGCGGCGCAGGCCGTGGCGGCGCCAGCGCCACAGCGTCCACAGCGCCAGCGGCCCGGCGGGCCAGCAGAACCAGGCCAGCAGGCTCAGCAGCGAGGCCACTTCCAGGCTGGAACGCACACGCCAGGCCCAGCCGTTGAAGGCCCAGGCGGCCAGAACGGCGAGCGTCAGCGCACCCAGCAGCCAGACGCGCTGGCCCTTGGCCTCGGCGTAGCTGGAGCGGTGGTTGAGCAGCACGCCCAGCAGGCCCAACCCGCAGGCCACGGCCGGTGCGCCGCTGGCCGCCAGCACCGGCAATGCCAGCAGCACCGCCAGCCGCGACTGCCAGCGGCGGAAAGGCGCGGCCGCGAGGCCGTAAAGGTAGACCGAGACGGCCAGCAACTGGACCAACTCGGGCGTTGTCTCGTGGCCTAGTTGCAGCAGGCCCAACGACGCCATCAGCGCCAGCAGCGCGCCGTCGGCCAGCGCGCGGGCGTAGTCCACCGCCTGCGCCTCGCCGCCGAAGGCGAAGGCCACCGGCTGGGCGGCGTCGGTGCGCGCCAGGTGGAAGCAGGCGTACCAGACCGCCACCAGCACGCCCGCCAGCACCAGCGCATAGGGCAGTCGCGCGGCGACGGGCGCATCCAGGAAGGGCAGGGCCTTGATGGCCAGCGCGCCCAGCCAGTAGGGCAGGGGACCGCCTTCGGCCGGGATGCCGGCGATGGCCGGCTGCCACCAGGGCGCATGGCCCTGGGCGATGCTGGCCATGAAGCCGAAGGACGTCAGGTCGGCATTGCGCCAGGGCGCGCGGCCGAAGATGCCGGGCAGCAGATAGGCCGCGCATAGCAGCAGCAGGGCCAGCCGCGGCAGGCGCTCGACGCCGCGCTCGGCGACGATGGCGGGGGTGGGGAGATTCACGCGCGAGAGTTCGATGAAACCGGCCGGCATGATGCCGTCAAACGAGGGTCATGAATGAAAAAGGGCAGCGCCTGCTGCCAAAAAGCAAAAGGGCAGCGAAAGCTGCCCTTTGACGTGGATGCGGCCGAAACAGCCGCCAACCGATTTACTTCTTGAGGTGAGCAAACTTGTTGCGGAACTTCTCGACGCGACCGCCGAGGTTGTCGATGCTCTTTTGCGTGCCCGTGTAGAAGGGGTGCGACTCGCTGGTGGTTTCCAGCTTCACCAGCGGCATCTTCTTGCCGTCGATCTCGATGGATTCCTTGGACTGCACGGTGGAGCGCGTCACAAACTGAAAACCATTGGACTGGTCGATGAACGCGACGTCGCGGTAGTTGGGGTGAATGCCGTCTTTCATGGGAACCTCTTGGGTCTGGTCGGGAGCCACGCCGCGAGCTGGGCGACGCACTTTCCGGGGTGTCTGGGCGGAAAACCCGCGATTGTAGCGAGCTTTCCAGTAGCTTGGCTAGTTCCGGGTGAGAAGGATCACCCGCCGCGCCGCATCATGTCGAAGAAGTCCAGGTTGTTCTTCGACGCCTTCATCTTCTCAAGGATGAACTCCATCGCCTCGACCTCGTCCATGTTGTAGAGCAGCTTGCGCAGGATCCAGCTCTTTTGCAGGATCTCCGGCTTGAGCAGCAGTTCCTCGCGGCGGGTGCTGGACTTGTTGATCAGGATGGACGGGTAGACGCGCTTCTCGGCCATGCGGCGATCCAGATGGATTTCGCAATTGCCGGTGCCCTTGAACTCTTCGTAGATCACCTGGTCCATCAGCGAGCCGGTGTCGACCAGCGCGGTACCGATGATGGTCAGCGAGCCGCCTTCCTCAATGTTGCGCGCTGCGCCGAAGAAACGCTTGGGGCGCTGCAGCGCGTTGGAGTCCAGGCCGCCCGACATGACCTTGCCCGATGACGGCAGCACGTTGTTATAGGCGCGGGCCAGGCGGGTGATGGAGTCCAGCAGGATGATCACATCCTTCTTCAGCTCCACCAGGCGCTTGGCGCGCTCGATGACCATCTCGGCCACCTGCACGTGGCGGGCGGCGGGTTCGTCGAAGGTCGAGCTGATGACCTCGCCGCGCACGGTGCGGATCATCTCGGTCACTTCTTCCGGGCGCTCGTCGACGAGCAGCACGATGAGGTGGCAGTCCGGCGCATTGGCGACGAGAGCATGGGCGATGCTCTTCATGATCTCGGTCTTGCCCGTCTTGGGCTGGGCGACGATCAGCGCGCGCTGGCCTTTGCCGATGGGCGCCACCAGGTCGATGATGCGACCGGTGATGTTCTCTTCGCCCTTATAGGCTTCACGCTCGAGCTTGAACTGCTCCTTGGGGAACAAGGGCGTCAGGTTCTCGAACATGATCTTGTTCTTGCTCTCCTCCGGCG
>NZ_JBGCUM010000115.1:0-3245 GCF_054177665.1 Roseateles sp. P5_E8
CCTTCAAGCTGGAGGAGATCGCCAAGCACCTGACCTCCGGCCGCCAGCGCACCTACTGGTTCATGTTCGAGCCGCTGATGATCTCCAAGGAGGTCTTCAACAAGCTGCCCAAGGCGCAGCAGGACATCGTCATGGGCGTGGGCGCCGAGCTGGAGGTGTTTGCCCGTGACGCCGCCAAGGCCGACGACAAGGCTGCGGCCGAGATCTACGCCAAGGCCGGCGCCAAGGTTTATGACATGGACGAGGCGACGCTGAAGAAGTGGCAGGCCATCGCACGCGACACCGCGTGGAAGGATTTCGGCGAGAAGAACGAATCCTGCGCCGCGATCCTCAAGGCCGCGCAGAAGCTGCTGTGAGCACCCCATGAGCCACGGTTTTGAAATGGGGCCGGCGGCGGTTGCCGGCATCGACCCCGACACCCCCGCGCTGCTGCGGCCCATCGCCCGCATGCTGAACGTCATCAACCATGCGCTGGTCGTGCTGGGCATGCTGGCCCTGCTGGTGGCCTCCTGTGTGCTGACCTATAGCGTCGTGTCGCGCTATGTGATGAAAGCGTCGACGGACTGGCAGGACGAGGCGGCAGTGTTTTGCCTGGTCGGCGCTACGTTCCTGTGTGGCGCGTTTGTGCAGTCGCTGCGCGGCCACGTTGGCATCGAGGCCATCGCCGGCCTGCTGCCGCGCTCGGTCAACCGCCTGCGCCTGATGCTGGTGGACCTGATGTGCACCGCCTTCTGCGCCTTCTTCGCGTGGAAGTCCTGGACGCTGTTCCACGAGGCCTGGGCCGAGGGCCAGACCACGTCGTCCTCCTGGGCGCCGCCGCTGTGGATTCCCTACGGCCTGATGGCCCTGGGCATGACGCTGCTCAGCCTGCAACTGCTGGTGCAGCTCACGGCGCGCGTCAACGGCCTCTTCAAACCTACGCAAGGAGCGCTGGCATGAGCATGCTCGTCCTCGGCTCGCTGTTCGGCGTCGTCACGCTGCTGTTCATGTTCTCGGGCGCGCCGATCGCGTTCGCGCTCGGCAGCGTGGCGGTGCTGTTCATGGCCATCTTCATGCCGGCATCGGCGCTGGACACGGTCACGCAGAACGTCTACGAGGAGATGGCCAGCATCACGCTGCTCTCCATCCCGCTGTTCATCCTAAAGGGCGCGGCCATCGGCAAGTCACGCGCCGGGCAGGACCTTTACGCCGCCATGCATGTGTGGATGGGCCGCATCCCCGGCGGCCTGGGCATTGCCAATGTGTTCGCCTGCGCGCTGTTCGCGGCCATGGCCGGCTCCAGCCCCGCCACTTGCTCGGCCATCGGCAGCGCCGGCATCCCGGAGATGCGCAAGCGCGGCTACTCGCCCGGCTTTGCGGCCGGCATCATCGCGGCCGGCGGCACGCTGGGCATCCTGCTGCCGCCGTCCATCACGATGATCCTGTACGCGGTGGCGGCCGAGCAGTCGCTGGGCCGGCTCTTCCTGGCCGGCATCTTCCCGGGCGTGCTGCTGGTCGGCTTGTTTGCGGCCTACGCGGCCTTTCGCTATCGCAAGGAATACGCGCTGGCCGAGGCCGAGTTCAAGCGCTCGGGCACGGCGTCCGCGCTGCTGGCCAACGAGACCTTCACGAACCGCGAGAAGTTCGAGATGCTGCCGCGCGTCGTGCCCTTCGTGCTGCTGCTGATCGGCGTCATGGTTGCGCTGTACGGTGGCTTCGCGACGCCGTCCGAGACGGCCGGCCTGGGCGCGCTGCTGGCGCTGGCGCTGATCGCCGTCATCTACGGCGTCTGGCGGCCCAAGGACGTGGCCCCCATCCTCACGTCGACGCTGAAGGAATCGACCATGCTGATGCTCATCATCGGCATGTCGCTGCTGTTCTCCTACGTGATGAGCTATTTGCACATCAGCCAGTCGGCGGCGGAGTGGATCGTCGGCATGCAGCTGTCCAAATGGGTGCTGCTGGCGGCGGTGCTGCTGATGGTCATCCTGCTGGGCTTTTTCCTGCCGCCGGTCAGCATCATCCTGATGACGGCGCCCATCATCCTGCCGCCGCTGAAGGCTGCCGGGTTCGACCTGATCTGGTTCGGCGTGCTGATGACCATCGTCATGGAGACCGGCCTCATCCATCCGCCGGTCGGGCTCAACATCTTCGTCATCAAGAACATCGCGCCCGACATTGACTTGCGGGACATCATCTGGGGCGTGCTGCCTTTCGTCGTGCTGATGCTGCTGGCGGTGCTGCTGATCTGCATATTCCCGGGCATCGCGACGGGCTTGCCCGACATGGTGATGGGCGTCGCCGCCAAGGCGCACTGAGGAGCCATCGATGAACGCTCCCGCCTGGAACCTGCGCGACCGCGAGCGCCGCGAGCGCCTCTCGCGGGCAGCCGAACTCACCGGTGTGCAGGGTCGGCGCGTCGCCACAGAAGCCATCGTGTCGCTGCTGGAAGCCGTGCTGCAACCCGGTGACCGCGTCTGCCTGGAAGGCAACAACCAGAAGCAGGCCGACTTCCTCGCGCAGTCGCTGACGCAAGTGGACCCGCAGCGCGTGCGCGACCTGCACATGGTGCAGTCGGTACTGGCCCTGCCCGAGCATCTGGATATCTTCGAGAGCGGCATTGCCAAGCGGCTGGACTTCAGCTTCTCCGGCCCGCAGGGCGCGCGGCTGGCCAAGCTGGTGTCGTTGGGCGGCATCGAGATCGGCGCCATCCACACCTACCTGGAACTGTTCGCCCGCTACTTCGTCGACCTGACGCCCAAGGTCGCGCTGGTGGCCGCACACGCGGCGGACGCGGCAGGCAATCTCTACACCGGCCCCAACACCGAGGACACGCCCGCCATCGTCGAAGCCACGGCCTTCTCGGGCGGCATCGTCATCGCCCAGGTCAACGAGATCGTGGACGTCTTGCCGCGCATCGACATCCCCGCCGACTGGGTCGATTTCGTCGTCCAGGCGCCGCGCCCCAACCTCATCGAGCCGCTGTTCACGCGCGACCCGGCGCAGATCAGCGAGATCCAGGTGCTGATGGCCATGATGGCCATCAAGGGCATCTATGCCGAGTACGGCGTGCAGCGCCTGAACCACGGCATCGGCTTCGACACGGCGGCCATCGAGCTGCTGCTGCCGACTTACGGCGAGTCGCTGGGGCTCAAGGGCAAGATCTGCCGGCACTGGGCGCTGAACCCGCACCCGGCGCTGATCCCTGCCATCGAGGCGGGCTGGGTGGAGTCCATCCACTCCTTCGGCTCCGAGCTGGGCATGGA
>NZ_JBGCUM010000116.1:0-3174 GCF_054177665.1 Roseateles sp. P5_E8
GCGCATTCGACGCTGGCGAAAGGCAGTGCGCGAAGGAGAGAGCAAAGGACTTAGTCCCGTTGAAGCGTTGATCGACGACACGCAATCGCGTGGCAATCGTGGACCAAAGATTGACCTCGACTTGCTAGTCAGGCTGCACACAGCAATCAGAGCCGGATTGAAGGATCCCACGAACCCGACGACGCTTCACCTCTACGACAAGATCGCGACGGAATGGCAGTCTGAAGGTCTCGTGATGGTGGCCACGAGCACCTTCTACGAGCATGTCAAGCGTCTGCGCAGTGTTGGTACGGTCGAAGCATCACAGGGTCACAAGGCGGCTCATCAGATCGAGCCGGCCTACTGGATGCTTGAGCGGAACACACCCGTGCACGCGGAGCATGCCATGGCGCTGGTCCACATCGACTCCACGTTGCTAGACGTTGTTCTTATAAGTTCGATATCCGGAGAGATCCTGGCCAGGCCTTGGCTGACGCTGGCCATTTGCGCCCACACGAGAAAAATTGTCGGGTTCCATTTGTCGTTCAGACCTCCGAGCTACATAAGTTCGATGGCGGTGCTCGCGGACATCATCCGCAGGAACGGGCGCTTGCCTGACGCAATCATTCATGATTGGGGCAGCGAGTTCAAGGCCAAAGACTTCAAGGAGTGTCTGGCTACCCTTTTTATCTTGCGGCACGTCCGGCCGAAAGGTTCTCCGCGGTTTGGAGCGCTGATCGAGCGAGTAATCGGGACCACGACGATTGAACTTATTGCCAATCTGCGGGGCAATACAAAGCTCTTGAAGAACGTCCGGATGATGTCGCCGTCAGCCAGTCCAGAGCGGCATGCCGGGCTCACCCTGCTGGAGCTCCACATCGGCCTCGAGCATTACTTCGATCTGTACAACGGCGAAAAGCACTCGACCACGCTTCAAGCACCAGATTCGATGTTTGAAGCGTCCCTCGTGCTCCAAGGTCGGCGGCTGCATAGGATCAAGAGCCTTGTAGAAGTCCTGCCTGTCATCTCTCCGCTTGCACGAGGCAAGACGCGCACGCTGGATTCGGCCCGTGGGCTGTTCGTCAATTACCGTCATTACGGAAATCCAGCATTGGCAAGCCTGGCTCTTGACAAGACAGAACTGCTAGTTCGCCCTGTTCCATTTGACCCGGCAACGATCCTGACGTTCTTCAAGGGCAAATGGATTGAGTGCCGGTCTGCGTTGGCGCCGGAGCTCCAGAGGTCGCCTGAGGTCGTGCGACGCTGCTTCAACGAGGAGTGGTCTGTGGAGCAGCGTTTGGTGCGCGAGTCGTCGAGCGAGG
Source organism: Roseateles sp. P5_E8 (assembly GCF_054177665.1). Classification (NCBI taxonomy): domain Bacteria; kingdom Pseudomonadati; phylum Pseudomonadota; class Betaproteobacteria; order Burkholderiales; family Sphaerotilaceae; genus Roseateles; species Roseateles sp. P5_E8. Next base: position 1,302 of record NZ_JBGCUM010000116.1, read on the forward strand.
GGCGCCAACGGATCTGCAACCTTCTTGAACAGATGAACGCTGCCGCGCTGGCGAATCAGGATTACTGGCGTGACCGGAAGTACGAGGAAATTCGCAACTCAAACGTATTTCCTCATTCGCCCCAAGAACAGCCAGGTGCGACCCAGAAGGACGAGCAGCTGGAAGGCTACGCGAATTCCATGCGCGACGCGATGGCTCGCGCTATGGGATCTGCAACTGCGGGCAAGCTGGCGCACTGATCCATGTTGTGTATGAACGGGTAATGGCGGGATAGACATGAAGGCAAAAACCACCTCTTCGGAACGAAGCATCGCTGTACCGCAGTTCCCACCCCATCTCCTCCAGGCATCGATTGATGAGCGCATTCATTACTTCGAGAAGGAGGCCGTGGTCGACCATCCGCGCCAGAATAGGCTCTTGAAGGAGCTCGCCGTGCACACACGTCACCCGACGTCGAGGAACTTGGTTCTGGTGATCGGAGGGACAGGCGTCGGCAAGTCGACTCTTTTCAAGCTCCTCTGTCGGCAAGCAAGGGACGAGTTGACGGACGAGGAACGGTCGGCTGGCTTGGTTGGCGCTGTGTATCTTGAGTTGAAGAGTCCAACGAAAGGAACGTTCAACTTCGACGTCATCTTCAGGGCGATTCTCGAACTGATGGGTGTGCCGCTGGTGGACAAAACGAGGCCACTCGTCTACAGGGACGCGAATGGCATTAAGGTGCCGACGCTGTTGGTGGAAACAGACTCAAGAAAGCTTACCGGTGACGGGCTAGAGCGGCGTTTCTATTGGGAAGTTGGCTGCCGAAGGCCGCGTCCTTTGATATTGGATGAAGCCAAAGCAATCTTCAAAATTGCCAAGGCCAGATCAGAGGACGATCGGCTCGCACGCTTGAAGGAGCAGTCAGACCTTTTGAAGGACTTGGCCAACGGCGCACAGACGACCGTCATGCTAGGTGGCGGCTATGACTTCTTCGAGCTCTGCGTTTCCAGCGCTCAAACGGCCAGACGGACCCTGATCATTCATGTGTTGCCATATGACGATTCAGATGGCGATGACGGGAAGACAGGCTTTTCCATAGCTATCTATGGCCTGCTCTGTCATCTACCTATCGAGCACGATCTCGATCCAGTCCTAGTGGCGACCGAGCTGTTCTTGCAAGGTGTGCGGTGTGTCGGTATTGCCGCCGGAATTCTTGCTCAGGCATTGCGCGACGCGTTGGTGAAAGGCACTGCTCTTACGATGACGATGCTCAAACGTCATTACTACCCTGCAGAAGCTCTTCATGCAATTGTGAGTGAGCTCGCGGATGGGATCAAAAGGGTTAACAAGTTTCTCTCGTCAGAAGACCTCTTGCCGCGGCCACCAAAGTCAGCTCAAACGCCTCCGACAGAAAACAAACCGTTGAAGGTGGGCGACACCAAGCCTTCGCATTTGTCTGGCAACACTGAACAGTGGTGAGTTATATGACCATCCGCAGATCATTTCCCATAGACCGGCTATTTCCGCCTGTGCGGCTTCCACCGTTCGTTGGTTCGGATCGCGTCGCGCTGCATTCTCTTTTCAGAATCCTCTGCGAGTCTAATCAGTTGCTCGTGAAAGACGTGGTCCTCGGAGGCTTGTCGAGCGAGCCGCTATTCGGGGTGTCAGCAGCCCGCGGTCAGTCAACTGGCAACTCTCTCTACCTAATCAACTCTGGTTGCGGAGTATCGGAGCGTGTGGTCAGCTTTCTTGAATCGACGTTTTCCATGATCAATCTCGACCAGCTGACCTTGAAGCGGTTAATATCTTTGACAGGCGACCGACCGCTGCTCGTCAGCAAGTCGCAGATGGTGTCCGCAGTGTGCTATCAGAACGATGTCGCGTCGGGCCACTC
>NZ_JBGCUM010000117.1:0-3157 GCF_054177665.1 Roseateles sp. P5_E8
CGGAGTGGCCCGACGCGACATCGTTCTGATAGCACTGCGGACACCATCTGCGGTACTTGCTGACGAGCAGCGGTCGGTCGCCTGTCAAAGATATTAACCGCTTCAAGGTCAGCTGGTCGAGATTGATCATGGAAAACGTCGATTCAAGAAAGCTGACCACACGCTCCGATACTCCGCAACCAGAGTTGATTAGGTAGAGAGAGTTGCCAGTTGACTGACCGCGGGCTGCTGACACCCCGAATAGCGGCTTCTATGGGGACTTGTTAGTCAAGCGCCTTGTGGCGGTGCTCGTTCATGGATCCGCACAGTCATCCCCTTGAAGTTAACTTGGCGGCGGCGCTCAGCGGATCCAAGGCAGGGGCATGACGAGCGTCCGAGCCAGTGTCCGGACCAGCTTCTATCCGTGTCGAACATGGATGTTCGGCACCAAATGCAACATACGCGCAAATTGCGCTGGCAAACCCCAGTTATCGACGCGCCCCTTCTTTGGGGACGGTCACTCGAGGGTGACCCGCCGAAATTTCGGGCGCGTTGACCTTTGATCACGATGAGTTGATTCCGCCAGGTGCTGCGTAGTTGATAGCTCTCAGCCGACCACGGGCTTGAGAGAGGCGCCCGCTGGAATCTCACCCTGTTTCAGGTACTTCCATAAGGCAATCACAAGGCGCCTGGCCAACGCGACAATTCCCACGCGTCGCATGCGCTTGCCGCCGGCCGCGAATCGCTGGTTGAACCACAAGGTGAGCGCACTGTCGGGCTGCAATTTCAGCCACCCCCAACTCAGCTCTACCAGCAGCGCTCGAACACGTCGGTTTCCGGCCTTGCTGATGCCCTGCTCGTGTTCGCTGTCGCCACTTGAATAGGGCGTTGGAGCCAAGCCCACGCAGCCCGCCACCTCGCGTCGGTTGCTGAACTTGCGCCAGCCGAACAGTTCCGTGACCAACACCCACGCACCTTTCTCCCCAATGGCGCGCAGTCGGCTTAGTTGGGCGACAAGAGGTTGCTTGCCTTCTTCAAGCGCAAGCCGGCGAGCCGATTCCAACGCTCGGATCTGATCCTTGACCAACTTCAGCCGCGCACTCTCACGCTCGATCTCGATGCGCAACACGGGCGGCACCTGGAAGCCGTGCAGGTCCCACCACTTCGCCCAGTCACGTCCGCCGATGACGATTTGCGGGCGAAGGTTGTGCAGCACCAGCAACGCCTGAATTCGAGTCTGGTGAGCGACCCGCTCATGCGTGAGTCGCCCAAGTTCACGATGGGTGCGGCGCTCATCCTCGGCCTCGCGGGACGGTTCACGCAAAACTGACCAGACTCGCTCCCCATTGAGATGGCGTAGCAGCATCGCCAGCAGCTTGTCGCCATCAAGACGATCCGTCTTCGCACGACGTGAACGCCGGTTGACCTCGATGCTCGCAGCGTCGACGACGACGTTGTCGATGCCCTGCTCTTGAAGCCAGCGGTGCAGCCACCAGCCGTCCCGGCCGGCTTCATAGCAACTATGCGTCTTGCATCCACTCGCCAAGCTGCAGCGCGACCGTGCCCTGTTGAAGCAATCGAGCACGGCCACCACGTCGCCCGCGTCAATGCTGTATCGGCTCGGCCCGCGCCGACCGTCGCTGATCGTCAACTTCCAGCGCTTGTCACCGAGCTCGAAGCTCACGTACAAATCACCGGTTTCGGCTGTACGCTGGCCTTGTGGGACTGATGTCGGGGAGATCGCCATTTCCGTTCTCCTTGAGTAGCGAGTTTTGGAAACCTCGTCTTACTCCAACGAGGTCGCTAGGTCAGTCCCACATAGCATCTTTGGGCACATAGCCGTCGCTCGACTGCCCGAGCTGGGCGCCTGCATCCAGCCTGAAGCTGCTGTCGCCTAGCCGAAAGCATCTGTGCAGCGATTGCGGACCGCGCGGCCATCAGTCGGACTCTCACCGACAGCCATCAAGCGGTCATCCGGCATGATGACCACCGGATGCCCGGAGGTCACCTGTGCGCTGCTTGACCATCTCGATGAGCGAAGCCGCTTCAGGGCGCCTCACCGAAATACCTTCCTGCTCGAGCGCTCTGATGAGCGCGCGTCTCGAAACTCGCAACCCCTGTGTCTGCAAAGCAAAGCCAGCTTTCAACGCCGCCGCTTCCAGCGTACTTCGCCGGCGACGCAGCGCTTCCTCCCCTGTCGCTCGACGAAGCGCCACGAAGGACCGAGCAGCCGACTTCGTCTCGTTTGGGAAGTGCAGATACAGCCAACGACTCCCGATACCTAAATGCTTTGCAGCGGCTAATACAGACTTCACCCCTGATACGCCGCCGGCGGCAGCCTTTGCAAGCTCCTTGAGGATTGCAGCGTCATTGTCATATGCACGAGGTGGATCACGGCGGGATGATCTCGCCGACGTCGGGAGCGCCAACGGTGCTTCGGCGGAAGGTACGAACCTATTGGTGAGTACCGCCGTCAACGGCACCCTATAGACGTAGCTGATATCGACGATCGAATCGATGGCCGGCGCCACGGCAGTGCCTAGCCATGTCGACACGACGGATTTGTTTCGACCGATCTGCGTAGCGAAGTGACTGAGCTTCCCTTCGTGAAAGTGGTCGGCGAGCCGCTGGATCGATCCTTTCAAAGCTTGAGTCGGGCTCGTAATAACCTTGTCTGGGCAGTCCAGCAAATCGCCAATCGATCTCGAGACCCACAATCCATAGCGGACGTTCTCATCCCCCGGCTGTCCGCCAGGGCGCTTCGCTGCACCCAACCACCCGAGGCAGTGCGGACAAAAGCCAGACACGTCTCGCCCTGTCAACACCTGCATCCCTTGTGCGCCGCAGTGCACACATGCCGAAACCAAAGTTGACGCATGGACTGCACAGTGGCTTACGCATCCTACGGACCACAGCAAACGGTCATATGCGGAGTGGCCCGACGCGACATCGTTCTGATAGCACTGCGGACACCATCTGCGGTACTTGCTGACGAGCAGCGGTCGGTCGCCTGTCAAAGATATTAACCGCTTCAAGGTCAGCTGGTCGAGATTGATCATGGAAAACGTCGATTCAAGAAAGCTGACCACACGCTCCGATACTCCGCAACCAGAGTTGATTAGGTAGAGAGAGTTGCCAGTTGACTGACCGCGGGCTGCTGACACCCCGAATAGCGGCT